>JAZNWB010000061.1:0-3667 GCA_045593125.1 Congzhengia sp.
CGGTTTATTTTGCGTGCTTTGTGTGCCTCAACATCATAATTTTTAATATAATCAAATTTCGGCATATAATTGCCCATAATTATAAAGATTCCTGCTACAAGAAGCATTGCAACACGCCTTATATCTATCATCATACCCAGACCATAAAGCAGTGTTACAACCTGCAAAATAATTGCCATTATAGGAATAATCCACTTTACAACGGTTGTAAACTTTTTGCGCTCGCCGTGTTGTTTTATTTTTATATCTGTTATAACACAGCTTATAATCTGCAAAGCCGCCATCATAACAGGTAGTCCGAAAACTACGAAGCCTTTTGAGGCAAAATTATCAGGTTCGTTATACATATTAAAATGTATCGCCATAGTTTCGGGCAGTTTATCCCAAAGTGCCACTCCTAAAAGAACGGGCAAAAGGCATACTAAACAGGTTATAATTAAAGTTTTCCATTTCATAAATTTCATCACTTATTACCTCCTAACATATAAATCCATGTCAGTATTTCTTCAAATACTGATGTGTTCAAATCATAATAAATATAATTTTTGTATTTCTCCTCCACTATCAAATCTGCTGATTTTAATTTTGATAAGTGATAAGAAACTGTCGCTCCCGTCAGATTAAACTGTTGAGCGATTTCGCCTGCCGACTTTCTGCCACCCTTTAACATCTGTAGAATGTCACGTCTCACAGGGTCTGCTATTGCCTTTAGTGTTTCGTTCATTGCCATATATGTCACCTCCATTTAGAAAACTTTCTAAATAGATTATAGCACAATTTCCTTTCCTCGTCAATAGCTATTTAGATTTTTTTCTAAATAGCTATTGTAATCGCGAGAATACCATTTTATACCTTTGGGTAATTTCGTCATTTTTATCTTGATTTTTGTAAGACATATAAAGTATAATAAAATGAATAATTATTTGCACAGGAGGAATAACCATGGAATTTGAAAAACTTATAGCTGAAAGATACTCAGTAAGAAATTTCGTGCAAAAACACCTTGAAAAAGAGGACATAGAAAAAATCCTTGCAGCAGGACATTTTGCTCCTACAGGCTGCAACTATCAACCCCAAAGAATTTTGGTAATGAACACAGATGAATCTGTAGCAAAATTAAAAAACTGCACCAAATGTCATTTTGACGCCCCATGTGCTTTGCTTGTCTGCTACAACAAGAATGAAAGCTGGATAAGAAAATACGATGATGCTCTCTCTGCTCCTGTTGATGCCGCAATTGTGACAACCCATATGATGCTTGCGGCTCACAATATAGGTGTAGGAAGTTGTTGGGTAATGCATTTTGACCCTCAGGCTATGAGAGAGAATTTCAACATTCCGGAAGAAGTAGAGCCTGTAGCACTACTAGTTATGGGGTATCCTGCGAAAGACGCCCAGGTACATCCCTTCCACAGTACTTTCCGCCCTATGGAAGAAACAGTTGCATATGAAACATTCTAATAAAAAAACCGAGGTTAATCCTCGGTTTTTTTATTAGAAACAGCTTGTGAAAATTTCTTTTATTTTATCGTAGTCGAGCTCAATATATGTGCTTACAGTTCTTTGTTTTCCAAATGTACAAAGGTCTGCAAGTCTTTCAATACAACTTTCATCAATTCCGAATTCCGAAAGTCTTGATGGCATACCGATAGACACGAAATATTCTGCCATTTTTTCTATACCACACTTTGCAGCAGCCTCGTCGTCTGTATCATTACAATCCCATACACGTCTTGCGATTTGCGCAAATCGTGCCACATTCTCGCGATAAACATATCTTGCCCATGCAGGGAATAGTACTGCCAGTCCTGCTCCGTGTGCAATGTGGTCAAACTCGCCGCTTAAAGCATGCTCCAACTGGTGAACAGGGAGAGCATTTTCTCTGCCACAGCCTGTTAACCCATTGTGTGAAATACTTGACGCCCACATCATATTTGCACGGGCGTCATAGTCACATGGATTTTCCATAAGAGTTTTTCCTGCCGCAATCGTCGCCTTTAAGACACTTTCTGCCACACGGTCTGTTATGTCTGTGGCATCACAAGGAATAAAATATCTTTCCATCGTATGCGCCATAATATCAACTACACCGCATGCGGTCTGATATTTACTGACTGTATATGTCAACTCAGGGTTAAGTATCGCAAATTTACATCTGTTGTAATCGCTGTTATAACCCCTTTTCATATTCTGTTCCATATTTGTTATTACCGCAGATGAGCTCATTTCGCTGCCCGCAGCAGAAATAGTTAAAATACATCCGACAGGGAGAGCGTTACTAACTGTTGCCTTTTGCGTGGGAAAATCCCAGGGGTCTCCATCATACTTAGCACCTGCGGCTGTATATTTTGAAGAGTCTAATACACTTCCTCCACCTACTGCCAAAATCATCTGCACTTTTTGTTCTTTAGCAACCTTTACTGCCTCTTTTACAAAAGAAAGTTTGGGATTTGGTTCCACCCCACCCATTTCAATCACTGTGATATCATTATCTTTAAGTGACTTCATTACTTCATCGTAAAGTCCTGATTTTTTAATGCTTCCCTGACCGTACTGAAGCATTATTTTGCTATAGCCATAGTCCTTTATTATCTTTCCCACGTCTTTGTGTTTATTTTTTCCGAAATACACCTTTGTCGGTGCATAATAAATAAAATCACGCATTATAATTTCTCCTTTATTCCTATTGTCCCTTATTTTATCATTTTTACTCATGTTTGTAAACAGGAATAAAAAAGTAGCGGCTCTTAATTACTGTTTTTCTCGTAATTAAGAGCCGCTACTGATTACTCTTGAAATCAGTCATATGGTTAACCTCCATTTCTTTATCTACCTTTTGCATCTTTTCTACATTTAATTCAACACACATTTTTTCTTTCTCTAAGTGAGATTACCTGATGTTTAAATTGTATTTAATCGCAAAAGGTGAATTTCCTGACTTTTTAACTAAGATTATCGATTATAGTTCGAACGATTACTTCTTTCCTCTTCCTCTGTCTTTTATATGTCAATTTACTTCTTTTTTGTCCGAACCTTCTGTCTGTTACAATGTATCCCGTTTAAAAAGCCATGTTTACATTTTCATTGGACTCTACCTGCCTTTCGCTTGGTTCACTTATAATATAACACATTTATCTGCCACATTCAATTGGCAAAATCACAGAATAACAGCACCCGTTTTTGTTTAAATGAGAGAAAATGCTCTGACTATCTATTTTGTTATTTACAAATCGCGTTTCCTTGTGATAAAATGAAAGCATGGGCGTGCTTTATTCTATGTCCATATTTTTTATTGCACTATTTATATCCGATAAACTGTTAGCTTTCTTTATAGCTTTGGTCGTTTTTTTATCTTCGGGAAAATTTCGCATTATATATAGCCAGATTTCTTTGAGTCTGTGCACCGTATAATGTTCACACCCCAAAACCTCAAGGTATCTTTCCTCTAGTTTTTTGGAAAAGGCTATTACTTCCTGAATTTTCACTCTCTCCCCGCCTTTTATTTCTCTGAAAAGTGCAGGATTTACAATAGCACCTCTACCTATCATAACAGAGTTCAGGTCAGGATAGCGCTCACAAATTCTAAGATAATCCGAAACTTTAGTAATATCACCATTGTAACACAATTTATGTTTGGAATTCTTGTAAGCATAATCAAATGCTTCCA
>JAZNWB010000062.1:0-4234 GCA_045593125.1 Congzhengia sp.
CCCGAACCCGTGCAAAAGGTGTATTCTCCTGACGGACGCATTGCTTTGCTTCCTCAGTCCCGTGCTGAAGAATACATTGCGTCAGGTTGGTTTGATGCTCCCGTTGTGACAATTTATAAACCCAACGGCGAGACAAGCTTGGTTTTTTTGAGCGATGTTCATGTACATCTTGCAAACGGCTGGTATATGTCACCTGATGATTTTCCAAAAAAGACCAAAGCGGTGGCTTTAACCTACGATGACGGACCCAGCAAATATACGAATCAAGTATTGGATTGTTTGGAGCGTTACGGTGCTAAAGCAACCTTCTTTGTTGTTGGCACTAATGTAAACCGCAACCCTGATATCCTGCGGCGTGCGCATTCTTTAGGTATGGAAATAGGCAACCACACGGCGAATCACCCCAGACTTACTAATTTGTCTGCATCGGGTATCGCATCAGAAATCAACTCAAATGCTACATATATTGAAAATGCCACAGGAATAAGACCTGCATTTACCCGTCCGCCCTATGGCAGCTACACATCTGCTACGCTATCTGCAGCAAAACAGCCCTTTATCCTCTGGTCAATAGACACTCTTGACTGGAAAACAAGAAATGCAGACAGCACAGTATCAGAAGTGCTCTCCAAGGCAAAAGACGGAGATATAATCCTGATGCACGACCTATATTCTGCAACTGTTGCAGCAACTGAGAGGATTGTTCCTGCACTTATTGATAGAGGCTTTGATTTGGTGACAGTATCAGAGCTTGCACAACGTAAGGGTGTGACAATGGGAGTTGCAGGTTACCGCTCTTTTAAATAAAATTTAAAGTTTCCTTAATAAAATGTTAATAATAGTATTGTATAATGTATTTTGTTGAATAATTAAAATAGGAGGGATGTGCCATGAAAAAAATGTCAAGGAAAAGGATAGTCGCAATAATTTTACTTATTGTACTCTCAATTGCTTCAGTTACTCTGGGCATTGAGTATGGCAAGCTCTCTTATATGACATCTTTGGGAAGTGCAGAGAAGATATTAGATGAGCCTCCTGCACGTGGCAAAGTAAATCTTCTCCTTTTAGGCGTGGACGAGGAGGGCGTCAGGGCAGATACTATTATGGTGGTGTCCGTCGACAATATTAATAAATCAATAAAGCTTTTGTCTATCCCAAGAGATACACGTGTAACACTAAACACAGGTAAGAAGATAAAAATCAATGCCTGCCTGGGATATGAATCCCGTGAAACCATGATGATTGGCGCAATCCGTGCCATAACAGGTATGCCTATTCACCACTACTGTGAAATTGATTTTGCAGGCTTTATTGAAATTATAGATATTTTAGACGGCGTAGACTATAACGTTCCCTATGACATGGATTACGACGATGATGTGCAGAACCTGCACATTCATTTAAAGGCAGGACCTCAGCACTTAGACGGTCAGGCGGCACACGATTTTGTGCGGTTCCGCCACAACAACCGCGGCTCAGATGTATACGCCCCCGGCGAATATCAGCTTGGTGATATCGGAAGAATTTCTGCCCAGCAAAAATTCATAAAAGAATTATTCCGTCAGAAAATGCAACCCCAGTATCTTTTAAAAGTTGCAGAGCTTTTAGATGCAGGGTACAAATATGTAAAGACGGACTTTTCGATTACTACTGCACTTAAGCTTTTAAGTATTATTAAATCTGCAGAAACAACAGATATGGACACCTTCACATTACCCGGTGAAGGACAGTATATAAATAATGTTTCATACTATTTATATTTTCCCGCCGAAACACGTGAGCTTGTCCGCACCGAATTCGGCTACGAAGACGGAAAAATCATAGATGCTCCTACGGAGGTGGACCAGTAAATGAATATAAAAAAATTCCTCTTGTCCCTAATCGCTACACTCCTGATTGTGTCTGTGGTGTTTTGCGGGATTACCTTCTTTACCGCAACAGGCGGTTTTGACGGAATTTTGGATAAAACATCTGATGAAACCACAAACATTTTAGTTGTTGGCGTGGACAAGGACGGAACAAGAGCCGATACAATTATGGTTATTTCGGCTACACCAAAAAACAAGACCATAAACCTTTTGTCCGTTCCCCGTGACACAAGGATAAAATACACAAACAAGCGTCATGGTAAAATAAATGCCTGTCTTGGAAAGGACGACGGCGAACAGTTGCTCATTGACAACGTGCGCGAGCTTACGGGCATGCCCATTCACAGCTTTTGTAAGGTAAGCTTTGATGGAGTTACCAATATTATTGATATTTTAGGCGGCGTTGAGTATGACGTGCCTATAGATATGGATTATGATGACCCTGTACAGGATTTGTCCATCCACCTGAAAAAAGGCGTACAAACCCTAGATGGTGACCAGTCTATCGGTCTTTTACGTTTCCGCTCAGGGTATGCCAGTGCTGATTTAGGAAGAATTGCAACCCAACAGGATTTTATCAAGGAAGCAGCAAAACAAAAGCTTAACATAAAATACATATTCAAGCTCCCCTCTGTTATGAGAGAAATCAGCAAAAGCTTAGATACTGACCTTTCTCCCATGGAAATTGTTAAGCTTGCGTGGAAATTCCGTCAGGGTGACAAGGTTAAATTTGAATCATATATGCTCCCCGGTCAGGCAAAAACAATCGGTGGTGTAGCATATTATGTGGCAGATGAGGATGCCGCACAACAGATAGAAATGATGTTTGAAACAGTTCCCACCGACGTAGACGGCAATATGGATGAAACTGTAAGTGATAAAGTCATTGACTAATTAAAGAAATTATACTATACTTATATTAGTGATAATTATAAAAAGGAGGTGTCAGGTATGGCATACGTTATTAAGGAAGATTGCATCGGCTGCGGCGCTTGTGCTTCACAGTGTCCTGTTGAATGTATTTCTGAAGGTTCTCCTTACGTTATTGACGCTGACGCTTGCATCAGCTGCGGTAACTGTGCAGAAGTTTGTCCTGTAGACGCTCCTGTTGAGGAATAATTTTAAAAAATATTTTTTACATGTAAAAAAGAAAGAACTCAGGCATTGCCTGAGTTCTTTCTTTTTAAGTCTTGATAAGTTTATTGTAATATTCTTGCCTTCTCCTGCCTATAATAACAACAGGAGGGAACTATTATGGAATTCGTACAGGGACAAGTATTTAATATTACTAAACTCACAGAACGTATCAAAAAATCAAAACGAAAAAAAGAACAACAGCTCGCAAATCATCAAATATATCAGAATTTTCAGTATGCATCATCTGAGCGGTCATTCTTGCAAAACCGCATAGAACACAATTCGGACAAGGACCTCCTCGCAGCGGATATTTACCGACTTAAAGCTGTTGAAATTCTGCAGAATTATCACATAAAGACAGCAAAACAACAACTAAATTTACATTTGGAGGGACAGCTATGAACACAACTTTTTTAATTATAGGCGGTATCGCTTTAGTTACCATATTCTTTCTTGTTTGCTTGATTTTAAAGCCCTTAAGGGCACTTTTTGCCCTTGTTTTAAACACTCTGGTCGGGTGGGCAGGGCTTTACATATTTAATCTTTTGCTGGCATCATCAGGACTTGCAATCGGAATAAACATTGTATCTGCCACAACCGTGGGTGTTTTAGGACTCCCTGGGCTTGTTCTTTTAATTGTCTTGAAATTTTTGTATCTGTAAGGTATTGACTGAATAAAAAAACATTGTGAGGAAATTTCTCACAATGTTTTTTTATCATGTTTTTCACACTACTCTTCTTTTACCGCAACATAAGGCTTTGTGCCGTCAGGGCGTGTAAAATCTATAATTTTTTTCGGACATTTGCTTGCGCAAATTCCGCAGTTTACACATTTTTCGTAGTCGATTACTGCCACATTGTCAACAACATGAATTGCGTCTTTAGGACAGTTTTTCTCACATATCCTGCAACCAAGACAACCGGCAGCGCAGATATTTTTAAGTGCTGCACCTTTTTCCTTTGATACGCATTTTACAAAGGTACGCTGACGAGCTTCAACAAGTCTGATTACGTTGTGGGGACAAACCTCAACACACGCACCGCAGGCAACACACTTATCCTTATCTACCACCGCAACGTCGTTTTCCACATGAATTGCGCCAAACTGGCAGACGTCTGCGCAACTTCCAAAACCTATACAGCCGTAAGAGCACGCCTTGTCGCTGCCGCCATAGCGAGCCGCCGCAACGCAATCGGTTATGCCTTCGTAGTGATGGTTTAAAACAACA
>JAZNWB010000063.1:0-34216 GCA_045593125.1 Congzhengia sp.
AAACATACTGGAAAAACGGTGGTGGAATTACAGTTTCGGGCGGAGAGCCGATGCTTCAGGCTGAGTTTGTTACAGAACTCTTTACCGAAGCACATCGGGTGGGTATCCACACGACACTTGATACATCAGCTCAACCATGGAATAAGGATGATGAAAAATTTAAAAGAATGTTAGATGTTACAGACCTTGTAATGTTAGACATTAAAGAATTTGATGAAGATGCTCATATAGAGCTTACAGGTCATACCAATAAAAATATTATTGAGTTTGCACACTATCTTTCAGATATTGGTAAGCCTATGTGGATAAGACATGTTCTGGTTCCTGGTATTACAGGAAGTGACGAATCTCTTGCTAAAATCAAAGAGCTTGCAGACAGTTTAAAGACCGTTGAAAAGATTGAAATTCTTCCTTATCATTCATTCGGAAAACCAAAATGGGAAAAATTGGGGATAGACTATTCGTTAAAGGACGTGAAGCCCCCTTCGGATGAAATGATCGAGCGCGCCAAAAGTATTCTTTTCTTAAATGAACAGTAGAGGTGTTGGTATGTACGGAAAAATAATGCTAATAAACGGTCCTAACCTTAATATGCTTGGTGTAAGACCGCCTGAAATTTATGGAACAGACACGCTGGCAGATATAGAAAAAATGGTAATTGATGAGGGTAGAAAATATGGTTTTGAGATAGAATGCTTTCAGTCAAATTCTGAGGGTGCTATAATTGACTGTATTCACTCATGTTTTAAGCGAGTAGATGCCATCATATTAAATGCAGGAGCATATACGCATTACAGTTATGCAATACGTGATGCAATAGAAACAGTTATGCTTCCTGTGGCTGAGGTACACCTGTCAGATATTCACAAAAGGGAAGAGTTCAGACACACGTCAGTTATTGAGCCTGTATGTGCATTTCAGATATGCGGTTTGGGAAAACAGGGATATATTGATGCTCTGCACAAACTCAAAGATGAATATATAAAATAAAAGAGTCGCTTACAGCGACTCTTTTATTTTACTTATATAACGTATTTCTTTTTATATTCTTCGTATCTTTCTACGAAATCGTTTTCACCATCAAATTTAACGTGATTTAAGTATTCGTGAGTTTCAAAACTGTCATTTGCAACCTCAATCAAGCAAACTGCGATGTTTGAACAATGGTCAGCCACACGTTCGTAGTTGGTCAGTAAGTCCGAAAATACAAATCCCGCCTCTATTGAGCAGTCGCCCTGCTGCAGACGCATGATGTGTCTGTTTTTCATCTTTATATTGAGCTTGTCAATTAACTGCTCCAGGGGTTCTACGTGCTTTGCTTTTTCCAAATCGTTGTTTACGAAAGCTTCTGTTGTTATGTCCATAATTTCAATTAAGGCGTCGGTGATTACCTTAATTTCTTTGGAACAAGCACTTGAGAAGGAGAGGTTTTTCTCATGCAATTCTTTTGCAACCTTTACAATATTTATCGCATGGTCACTCAGACGTTCAAAGTTGCCTATTGTATGAAGTAGTGTTGATACTGTGTGTGCATCCTCTGTATTGAGACTTTCGCGTGAAAGCTTTACAAGATATGTTCCAAGCTTGTCCTCGTAGTTATCAACTTTTTCTTCCATTTCATAGAGCTTATCTACTGTTTCCTGATTATATTCTTGCATTAATCCCAAAGCCATTAAAACGCTTTCGTGAGAAAGGTGTGCCATATCGTTTGTAACCTTCTTTGCACGGGCAATAGCGATTGACTGTGTTGGAATAAGACGCTCATCAAGTAACTGCACTTCTTCTTCGGTATCAGTATCCTTGATAACACGGTATGCAAGTTTTTCAAGCTGCTTACAGAAAGGAAACAGTACAAGTGTTGAAATTAGGTTGAAAACAGTATGGAATATAGCTATGCTTGCAGGTGTTACATTGTCTCCCAAAAAGTCAAACCCTACTGTAAACTGTATGATGTAGAAAGGAATAAGGAAAACTATAACCCCGATAACTTTAATTAAAAAGTGGAGTACTGCAGTACGTCTTGCGTTTCTGTTTGTACCTATTGAAGAAAGCAGTGCAGTCACTGTTGTACCGATATTCTGACCTAAAATAATTGGAATTGCTGTAGCAAATGAAATTGGTGTAGAAATAGACAAAGCCTGCAAAATACCAACTGATGCAGATGAAGACTGAATAACTGCAGTAAGCAATGTACCTACAATAACACCTAAAATCGGATTTTCGAACAGGATAAGTGTTCTTTGGAAAGCTTCGCTTTCTGACAAGGGTTCTACTGCCGCCGACATTAAGTCCATACCTGTCATAAGTATTGCAAAACCGATTAAAACAAGAGCGGTGTTTTTCTTGTTTTCGGATTTTGTAAACATTGTAAACACTACGCCGATAAAGGCTAGGATAGGAGCAAAGGTTGAGGGCTTAATGAGCTGAATTAAAAAGCTTTCACCTTCGATGCCTGTTAAACTCAAAATCCATGCAGTCATTGTGGTACCGATGTTTGAACCCATCAACACGCCTATTGACTGGGTAATGTTCATAATACCCGAGTTAACAAAACCTACAACCATAACGGTGGTGGCAGATGATGACTGAATAACCGCAGTAACAACTATACCTAAAATAAGACCCTTTAAGGGGCTTGAGGTAAGGTGTTCTAAAATAATTTTTAATTTGTCGCCAGAGCGTTTTTCTAAACCCTCGCCCATAAGGTTCATACCATAAATAAATATGGCAAGTCCGCCCAAAAGGGTAAATACGTTGAAAATACTCATTGAATACCTCCGAAAAAATATGCTGATTATATTATATATCATATTTTTCCAAAAGAAAAGACTAATTTTGTAAAAAATAAAATAAAGTTGAAAAAATAAGCCGAAAGTGGTATACTAATAGCATAAAATTGAGGAGAATTTGTATGAAAAAAATCTTAAGCAGACTGCGTCGGGCAGTTGAAGATTACAATATGATAGAAGAGGGCGACAGAATAGCAGTAGGCATATCAGGTGGCAAAGATTCTTTAGTAGCACTTATTGCCATGAAAAATCTTCAAAGATTTTACCCCAAGAAGTTTCACTTAGAGGCAGTTACCATTGATTTGGGCTTTTCTGATATGGATTATACTCCAATTGAAGAGCTTTGTCGTGAGCTTGATATTCCTTATCATATCGAGCGTACAGACATAAAACAGATTGTATTTGATATAAGAAAAGAAGAAAACCCTTGCTCACTTTGTGCAAAACTAAGACGTGGTGCAATGTGTGCTGCGGTAAGAGCAAGAAATATTGACAAGGTGGTTTACGGGCATCATTTTGACGATGTTTTGAATACATATTTTTTAAGTCTTATATATGAGGGCAGAATGAACACATTTTCACCTGTTACATACCTGGAGCGTATGGAGGTGACGGTTCTCCGTCCCTTTATATATACTGAGGAAAGTGACATAAGAAAATACGCGCAAGTCAATAATTTACCCATTGTCAAGAACAGTTGTCCTGCGGACAAGAATACAAAACGACAGTATGCACACGACCTTGTGTGGAAACTGGAAAGAGAGAATCACGGCTTTCGCAACCGATTATTTACTGCGATACAAAAATCGGGTATCAGCGGTTGGAAGTATATGGAGTAGGAGGCGGATATGAAAAGAATACTCACATTTTTAATAGTTTTTATTTTAACTGCAACCACAGTTAGTGCTGCTCCTGTGGTTGATATAACAGAAGAAAAGACACTCATACGCGGTGTAACATATAAAAATATAAAAGGTCTGTACTCATCGGGCTGGCAGGATGTGCACATAGTTACTGCAGATTTAAATGAAAAGCATTTAAGTTTTGAGGTACTGAAAAATCAAAAGGGAGAAAGCTATACGGAAAATACACTTACTGCGGCTAAAAACAATAATACAGTTGTGGCAGTGAATGCAGACTTTTTTGCGGCAAAACGAGGAGAAGCAGGAAGAGGCAGTGCAGTAGGAGTTGAAATACGTGACGGCAAGCTCTATAGTTCTGCATCTGTTGCAGAAAGCATGGGTACATTTTATAAAGCTTTTGACGAAAACGGCTTTAATATAGATGCCTTTACATTTGATATCACTGTTACCGCAGCTAATGGTACGCAGGACAAAATAAAGCTTATTAATAAATACGATGACCTTACAGGTATTGTAATGTATACTTACGACTGGGCAGAAAAATCTGTGGGTTCAGTTGGCGGTATAATTGAAGTATCAGTAGATAAAAATGGCGTCGTTTTAGAAAAAGTTACAGAGGCAGAGCCTGTAACAATTCCCGAGGGCGGGTATGTTTTGTCTGCACATATGTCCTTTAATACATTTCTGCTGGACAATGTGGAGGTAGGCGATAAAATATCAATAGACATCACATCTGCTCCCAATTATAAAAAAATAGAAACGGCAGTAGGGGGCGGTGCGGTTTTAGTGCGAGATGGTGTTGCACAGACGGAATTTTCTCATAATGTAACGGGCAGAAACCCCAGAACTGCAATAGGACTTGACAAAACAGGTAAAAAGGTTACATTGGTTGTTTTAGAGGGCAGAAGTAATGATGCCCGTGGTATGACACAGACTGAACTTGCAGAGCTTATGGCAGAGCTTGGTTGCTATACTGCACTGAATTTTGATGGCGGTGGCTCAAGTACGATGGTGGCATCGGTGATGGGAGAGCAGAAAGTGTTAAACACGTTATCAGATGGTTCTCTGCGTAATGTTACTAATTCTGTGGGAATTACTACTACAATTGATGATAAAGCAGATTTAAAACAGATAAAACTGGTGTCCCCTAAATATGTTTTTTGTGGTTACAGTGCGAAAATGTCAATATACGGCATTGACGAATATCAACGTGATGTAAACATTGATAAAACTGTTATCTATAAAACAGATAACGGCACAATAAAGGATGGCGTTTTAATACCCACAAAGGCAGGCAAAGCAACGGTTACAGCGTATTGTATGGGACTGACTGACAAAACGGAGATTACAGTTTTAGACACTCCTGCAGAAATTTATTTTAATCAGGATAAGGTCGCTCTTACATCAGGAAAAACATATACTCCTGTTTTAATAGCAAAGGATATTTCGGGAAGAATTGCACCTATTGACACAGCCGAGGTGAAATTGACATCAAATGCACCTTTTGTGGAAATTGAAGACGGAAAAATAAAAGCTATTTCACAGGGTGCGGCTCATATCAACGCTGAAATTTCAGGTATTACTGCAAATATGCAGGTGTTGGTTGATGGAGCGGCAGAAATCGGAACAGTGGAAAATGTGAAGATTCCTGACTCGCAAAACAAAGCTGCAGAACTCAAAAAAGACGGTTATCGTTTTGCGGTTTTTGGAAATACAAGAAATCCTGATACATTGTTTGATAAATTCATAATGAACAGAGCAACATTGAAAATGAAACAGTCAAGTAATTTTCAGTATATTTTAGGTGCAGATGTTAATAAAAACACTTTAACGCATATAGACGGAACGTATCACACCGCAAAAGAATACAACTGTACAACAGAAAATGGAGATACATTCATTACGCTACCTAATGTGGGTGGTTCGATTTTTAGCGGGGATGCATCAGTCTGGACTGCATTTTTAGAAGATGTAAAATCATGCGGTAAGAATTTATTTGTATTTTTGGACAGAAATTATATTTCACAGAATGAAACAGAGATAAAGCTCTTTAAAAAGGCAGTAGAAGAAGTGGCAAAGAGCAGAAATGTGTATGTTTTCGGTGGTGGCTTTGTGAATAAAAATACCATTGAAGAAAATGTACGTTACATTAATACTGCAGGAGTTTTCCCCAGTATTTCTTTGGAAGGTACAAGCGTGTCATATGTTAAATATGTACTTGTTACAGTAAACGGAACAGATGTAACCTATGAGTACAAAGAGGCGGTGAGGTAATGACTAAAAAAGAAAAAGTGTCAGTAATTAAAAATTACCTTGACAGAACCTATGGCGACGTCCCTTGTACCCTTGATTATGATGACCCGTTTCAGCTTATGGTTGCAACAATTTTAGCTGCACAATGTACAGATGCCCGTGTAAATCTCGTTACACCCGCACTGTTTAAAAAATATCCCACAGTGCAGTCCTTTGCTGAAGCCGATATTTCTGATGTAGAGGGATTGATACGTTCAACAGGTTTTTTCAGAAACAAGGCAAAAAATATTGTAGCCTGTGCAAATACATTGCTTGAACGTCATAATGGAGAAGTTCCTGACACAATGGAGGAGTTAATTGCATTACCGGGTGTAGGCAGGAAAATTGCAAATCTTATGTTAGGTGATGTTTTTGGTAAACCTTGCATTGTGGTAGATACCCATTGCAAAAGAATAACAAATCTTTTAGGCTTGACAAAAAATACTGACCCGACTAAAATAGAAATGGATTTAAAAGAAATCATACCTCCTGAGTATGGAGCACTTTTCTGTCACCAGATTGTGGAGCATGGCAGGGCGATATGTATAGCACGAAGACCGAAATGTTCTGAGTGCGGAATGAATGCAGTTTGTGATTTTTACAAAAAAGGAATGAAAAAACTTGGCAAAAATAAGGCTTGATACTTATATAACTGAACAGGGTTTAGCCCCAAGTCGTGAGCGTGCTAAAGCTTTGATTATGGCAGGGGTTGTCTTTGTTGATAACCAGAAAGAAGACAAAGCAGGTACTATGATATCAGAAAACCAAAAGGTTGAGGTCCGTGGCGGAGAACTAAAATACGTAAGTCGCGGCGGATTAAAGCTTGAAAAAGCAATGAATGCTTTTGATGTTACACTTGATAGTAAAGTATGTATGGATATTGGTGCAACAACAGGTGGATTTACCGATTGTATGTTGCAAAACGGAGCATCCCATGTATTTGCTGTGGATGTTGGCTACGGTCAGCTTGCATGGAAACTAAGATGCGATGAACGTGTTGCCAATATGGAAAGAACAAATATCAGATATGTAACATTAGAAGACATTGGCGAGCCTCTTGATTTTGCATCAATTGACGTGGCATTTATTTCCTTAAGACTCGTACTTCCTGTTGCGTATAACCTCTTGTGCGATGATGGAGAAGTGGTGGCACTCATTAAGCCTCAGTTTGAAGCAGGTAAGGAAAAGGTGGGTAAAAAAGGCGTTGTAAAAGATGTTAATGTACATAAAGAAGTTATAGCCGGAATTTACGATTTTGCGATTGATAACGGCTTTGGTGTTTTGGGACTTGATTTTTCACCCATAAAAGGCCCCGAGGGTAATATTGAGTATCTTATACATCTTAAGAAAAATGCAGAAACAGTCGTAAAAAGAGAGGAAACAGAGCGGGTTGCAGAGCTTTCTCATGAAAATTTAGATAAATAAGCATAAATTTTGCAAAAATAATAAAAAAACACTTGATTTTTCCAAAAAGTTGTATTATAATCTATTGATGTGAAATATTGCAAATAAGCAATTTTTAGTTGTTTATGTATTACGGGCGGTCCTCTGGTATATGTTTTACGAATGAACGTCTAAGATGGGGAGGAGGAACTCATAATGGATTTAGTTAAAGATTTAACCAAAGACTTAATCAGAACAGACTTACCTGAACTCGAAGTTGGTTCAACAGTTAAAGTTCATGTTAAGGTTAAGGAAGGTAACCGTGAAAGAATTCAGGTTTTTGAAGGTACAATCATCAAAATTCAGCACGGTGGTATTCAGAAGTCATTTACAGTAAGAAGATTATCTTACGGTATCGGCGTAGAAAGAACATTCCCTGTAAATTCACCCAAAATCGCCAAGATTGAAGTGGTTAGAAAGGGTAGAGTAAGAAGAGCGCGTCTCTATTACTTAAGAGATAGAGTTGGTAAAGCTGCTAAGGTTCGCGAAAGACTCTAATATCTATATTGTTTTAGTAAATAGTAATGGCAGGGGTAAGTTTATTACCCTTGCCATTTAAACTATTAAAAGGTGAGATTATGGAAAATGAAAACAGAGAACTTCTAAATACAGAAGAAGAATTTAACGAAGAATTTGATGAACTCTCATTTGATTACGCAGATGTGGAAAATTCCTCAGATGAGATAGAGGAAGCTGCTACTAAAAACTGGGCACAAGAACTCTATGAGTGGGTCTCATCTATTGCTGTGGCAGTAGTTTTGGCTCTTGTTGTAAATACATTCCTGTTCTCTTTAGTTCAGGTTGACGGAAGCTCAATGGTGCCGACACTTAATCACGGAGAGAGACTTGTGGTAAGAAAAATAGCCTATGAGCCTAAAACTCGTGATGTGGTAATTATCAAATCGGGAGTTTTAGATAAATACATTGTTAAAAGAGTTATTGCCCTGCCTGGTGACGAGGTTTCTTTTGATAATGGTCTTAATGTGACGGTAAACGGGGAAAAGCTTTACGAACCTTACATTGCATCTCTTCAGGTGTCGACAGGTGGACTTTACGAATTTCCTTTAACAGTCCCCAAACGCGGTGAGGTGGCAAGCCTTGAAGTAATATATGCAGAAATGCAACTGAATCTTGGAACAAACAGTGTGCAGATAACACAGGGAGCTGACGGAATATATGTAGAGGGAAGCTCTCTTGTAGAAGACGGTAAATTCACAGAAGGCAAAACAATTTATAAGCAGGATTGTTATTTTGTGATGGGTGATAACCGCAACAATTCATCAGACAGCAGAACTTTAGGACTTATTCCCGATGAGGAAATTATGGGAGAGGCGATATTCCGCTTTATGCCCTTTGACAAAATAGGAACAATTAAATAATGAAGACGGCAAAGTGGTAACGCTTTGCCGTTTTGCGATAAAGAAGGAGCAAATTATGAATATACAATGGTTTCCGGGTCATATGACCAAAACACGCAGACAGATAGAAGAAAAATTAAAGCTGATTGACGTGGTAGTTGAGATTTTGGACGCAAGAATACCTCTATCCTCTAAAAACCCTGATATTGAGAAAATCACACAGGGCAAGCCCAGAATAGTTGTTTTAAATAAGTGCGATTTAGCAGATGAGGTTATAACGAAAAAATGGGTTGAATATTATAAAAACATGGGTATTATGTGCTGTATTGCCGATTGTGAAAAGGGTAAAGGTGTTCAAGAGTCCATTAACCTTGTAAAACAGGTTATGGCAGAAAAAATTGCTCAAAATGCAGACAAGGGGATGAACAGGGCGATTAAAATTTTAGTTGCAGGTGTTCCCAATGCAGGAAAATCCTCATACATCAACCGCCTTGCAGGAAGAGCCAGTGCAACAGTTGGCGACCGTCCCGGTGTTACCCGTGGTCAGCAGTGGATAAGACTGAAAAACGGAATTGAGCTTTTGGACACCCCCGGAATTTTGTGGCCTAAATTTGAAGATGAGCGAGTAGGCGAGCACTTGGCATTCACGGGTGCTGTAAAGGATGAAATTATGGATGTTGAACTCCTTGCCTGTAAGCTTGCGGAATTTTTAAATGAAAATTACCAAGAACTTTTGTGTGCACGATATAAGCTTTCAGATACTGAAGGAATGCAGGGGTTTGAATTGGTTGAATACATCGGAAAAAAACGTGGATTTGTAATTTCAGGTGGAGAAATAGATTTTCTGCGTGCGTCAAACATATTGCTTGACGAATTCCGTTCTTCGAAAATCGGCAGAATAAGCATTGAAAAGCCGGAGGAGATACTATGAGCCTGCACCAGTTTGACTTGGATAAAATAGAAGAAAATAATATAAAAATTATAGCAGGTGTTGATGAGGCGGGAAGAGGGCCTTTAGCTGGTCCTGTTTGTGCTGCTGCGGTAATTTTACCTACGGATTTTTATATGGAAGAAATAAACGACTCTAAAAAGCTCACAGAGAAAAAGAGAGAAAAGCTCTATGATGTGATTATAGAAAATGCCCTAAGCTACTCAATAGCCTTTGCAGATGTTGCCTACATTGAAAAAAACAATATTTTACAAGCTACATTTTATGCAATGAAGCAAGCGGTGGAAGGGTTAGCCATTACTCCTGAGTATGTGCTTATTGATGGAAACCGCACTCAAGGGATTGAAATCCCCACAGAATGTGTCATTGGAGGAGATGCAAAGAGCCAGTCTATTGCTGCGGCTTCCATTTTAGCAAAAGTAACGAGAGACCGCTATTGCATAGAGGTTTTGGACAAAGAATATCCCCAGTATTGTTTTTCAAAACATAAAGGCTACGGCACAAAATTACATACTGAAAAAATTTTAGAATTCGGTCCCTGTCCTGAACACAGAATGACTTTTCTTAGAAAAATTTTAGGAGAGAAGAAATGATGTTTAACAGTGGGAAAAAAGGAGAAACAGCAGCGGCAAAATACTTAAAAGGCAAAGGCTACAAAATACTCGACCGCAATTATCGCAAAACCTATGGTGAGCTTGATATTGTGGCACAAAAGGGTGAAAATATTGCTTTTGTTGAAGTGAAAACACGCAAAAGTGATTCGTACGGTACACCCGCCGAGTTTGTAACTTTAAAAAAACAGAAAAAACTGATAAAAGCGGCATACACTTATACACAGGAACACAACCTTGACGCTGAATTTACATTTGATATTGTAGAGGTTTACATAGAGGGCAAAAAAGTAAAAGAGATAAATCATATAAAAAACGCATTTTATGTATCGGAGTGAACAAAATGTATAGTATCATAGACACACATTGTGATACTGCAGAAAAAATGCTTGATAATGATATAGGGCTAGACAATAAAACCTGTATGCTGACGTTGGGTGATATGAATTACTTTAGAAGCTATATTCAATTTTTTGCAGCGTGGGTAAGTAAAGACGAAAAAAAACCTAAAACACGTGCCATTAATATTTTAACTAAGGCTAAAGAAGAATTTAAAAAGAACAATTTAAAGCTGATTTTAAATTTAGACGAAATTGAAGGTATTAAAGCTCACGGAGGTATATTGGCTTTAGAGGACGCACGCTCCCTTGAAGGTGATATAAATAACCTGCAGAAATTTTATGATTTTGGTGTACGTTCTATCACTCTTGCGTGGAATGATGATAATGATGTGATTAGTGGTGCAAACACCAGAAATGACACAGGTCTTACTGATTTTGGCAAGAAGGTAGTCGCAGGAATGAATCGACTCAATATGATAGTTGACGTATCTCATGCTTCACAAAAAAGTTTTTGGGATATACTGGGTTTGAGTGACTTTCCTGTTATGGCATCACACTCAAATTGTTACAGCAAGTGCCGTCATGTGAGAAATTTAAAGGACGACCAGATAAAAGCACTAATAAAGTGTGGCGGAATAATGGGAATAAATGTCGCTCCTTTCTTTTTGGAAGAGGATGAGCATAAAGCAACGATAGATAGCGTGATAAGGCATATTGACTATGCGCTGTCTCTAGGGGCAGAAGATAACCTGTGCTTAGGCTCTGACTTTGACGGAATAGACTCGACCCCCTGTGGTTTTAATGGTGCTAAGGATTATATTAAGCTTATTGATGCTATGAAAAAAGAAAATTATTCAGTAGAACTTATAGATAAAATAACTCACAAAAATTTTATTGAATTTTCAAAAAAGCTCGCCTGATGGGATTATAGTTGCAAAATGTGGAAAAATAGTGTAAAATACAGTTATACAATATATAAAAGGAGAATTTTTATGAGTAAAATTTCACTAGACTATTCAAAAGTAAAAGATTTTGTTACAAATGAAGAAATAAATGCAATGAAAGAGTCGGTCTTGACAGCTCATAAAACATTGACCGAAAGGAAGGGTGCAGGCAATGATTTTTTAGGTTGGCTCAGTCTTCCCTTTGATTACGACAAAGAAGAATTTGCACGCATAAAGGCGAGTGCAGAAAAGATAAAGTCAGATTCTGAGGTTTTGATTGTTATCGGTATCGGTGGCTCATACCTTGGTGCTAAGGCTGCAATTGATATGCTTTCAAATAACTTTTATAATATGTTATCAAAATACGACAGAAAAACCCCCCAGATACTTTTTGCGGGAAATTCAATCAGCGGTTCATACCTTGCACAACTTGTAAATTACGTAAAGAACAAGGAATTTTCAGTTAACGTAATTTCAAAATCAGGTACAACAACAGAGCCTGCTATTGCATTCCGTGTATTTAAGCAGCTCTTGGAAGAAAAATATGGCAAAGACGAGGCCAAAAACAGAATTTATGCAACAACAGACAAAGCACGCGGAGCATTGAAGAATTTAGCAGACGAGGAAGGCTACGAAACATTTGTAGTGCCTGATGATGTTGGCGGGAGATTTTCTGTTCTTACTGCAGTAGGTTTGCTCCCTATCGCGGTATCAGGTGCTGACATCAATAAGCTCATGGAAGGTGCACAAGCAGCATCAAAGCTTTACGAGGACTGTGATATTTACAACAACGACTGCTATATGTATGCAGCTATCAGAAATATTCTTTTACAAAAAGGTAAGTCTACCGAAATCATGGTAAACTATGAGCCAAGACTTCATTATTTTGCAGAGTGGTGGAAACAACTCTACGGAGAAAGTGAGGGAAAAGACGGCAAGGGTATTTTCCCCGCCAGCGTTGATTTTTCAACAGATCTTCACTCTATGGGACAGTATATTCAGGACGGCAGACGAGTTCTTTTTGAAACAGTTTTAAATGTTGAGTCGGCAGGAGATGACCTGGTAATCGAAGCGACACCTGATAATATTGACGGTCTTAATTTCTTAGCAGGCAAAACAATGAGTTTTGTAAATAATAAGGCATTTTTGGGCACACTTCTTGCCCACAACGACGGCGGAGTTCCCAATATGATTATAAATATTCCTGAAATAAATGAGTACTATTTAGGTCAGCTTATTTTCTTCTTTGAAAAAGCTTGCGGTATTTCAGGATATATTTTAGGGGTGAATCCGTTTAACCAGCCCGGTGTTGAAGCATATAAGAAAAATATGTTTGCACTTCTAGGTAAACCCGGCTATGAAGCAGAAAAAGAAGCACTTGAAAAAAGACTTTAATTGTGGTATAATCGTGTAGATTATAATTCCTTCGGAGGTAACAAAATGCAGTTTAAAAGCACAAGAGATAAAAACGTTGCGGTGACGTCTGCAATGGCTATTAAGACAGGACTTTCTCCTGATGGAGGTCTGTTTTTGCCTGAGAGCATTCCGCACGTTGATTTAAATACAATAGAGAGCTTAGCATCTATGTCATATAACGAAAGAGCAAAGAAAATTTTAGGTCTTTTCTTAACTGACTTTACAGAAGCTGAGCTTACAGACTGTGTAAACAGTGCATATAATCGTGAAAAATTTGAAACAGATGAAATTGCTCCTGTATATAAAACAGTGGACGGTGTGTATTATTTAGAGCTTTGGCATGGTCCTACCTGTGCGTTCAAGGATATGGCGTTACAGATTTTACCTCACCTTTTGTCAAAGTCTATTAAAAAGACAGGCGAAACAAAAGAGGTAGTAATTTTAGTTGCTACATCAGGCGATACAGGTAAAGCAGCTTTAGAGGGCTTTAAAGATGTTGACGGCACAAGAATTATTGTATTTTACCCTGCAGAGGGCGTAAGTGATATTCAGAAACGTCAGATGATTACACAGGAAGGTAACAATGTTGATGTTGCAGCAGTAGTGGGTAACTTTGATGATGCACAAAGCGGTGTTAAAAAGATTTTTACTGATAAAGAGTACAGTGAAATGCTTGCACGCAACGGCTTTATGCTATCCAGTGCGAATTCTATCAACTGGGGAAGACTAGTACCTCAGATTGTTTACTATTTCTCAGCTTATGCAAACCTTTTAAAGAACAAGGAAATCAATCTTGGCGACAAAATTAATTTTGTTGTTCCCACAGGTAACTTCGGAAATATTTTAGCAGGATACTATGCAAAGGAAATGGGACTTCCTGTAAACAAATTAATCTGTGCATCAAACGAAAATAATGTATTGACAGATTTTATTGATACAGGAGTATATGATAAAAATCGTCAGTTTAAAACAACGATTTCTCCCTCAATGCATATACTTATTTCAAGTAACTTAGAGCGTCTGTTGTTCATTGCAACAAATGGCGATGATGTAAAGGTTTCTACATGGATGGAAGAACTTAAAAACGAGGGAAAATACGAAGTAACAGACGATGTAAAGAAAAAAATCAAAGAAACCTTTGTTGCAGGTTGTTGCTCAGACAGTGAAACTATCGCTGAAATCAAAAAGGTTGAGGCGGATAATAGTTATGTTATGGATACACATACTGCAGTTGCAAAGAAGGTTTATGAAGATTATAAAAAGGCAACAAATGACGAAATAAAAACAGTTATCGTATCAACTGCAAGCCCCTTTAAGTTTGCAGATAGCGTGCTCTCTGCAATAAAAGAAGAAATCACATCAACAAATGAATTCCAGATGCTTGCAGAACTCTCAGATGCCGCAAATGCGGCTATCCCGAAGCCTTTGGCAAACTTGGAATCGAAGCCTGTAATTTTCACTACAACATGTGAAAAAGACGAAATGTATGACGTTGTAAGCCAGATGTTAAATCTTGCTTAAGGAGATATAGAATGGACTGGATAAAATTATCAATTTCTACAACAACAGAAGGTATAGAGGCAGTCTGTGCCGTTTTGATGGAGCAGGGTGTAACAGGTGTTGAAATTGACGACAGTACTGATTTTCACAACTTTTTGGAAAATAATCGCGATAAGTGGGACTATGTTGACGAAGAATTGTTAAAAGCTCACGAGTCAGGCTCGTTTGTGTCGTTTTATGTAACTGACGACACTGAGGGTAAGGAAACTCTGTCTTTAGTAAAAGATGCACTTTCTAATTTAAAGTCACAGGATATTAATGACGAGTTTGGTACATTGGAAATCTCAGGTACCAACATGAAGGAAGAGGATTGGTCTGAGAACTGGAAGCAGTATTTTAAACCTTTAAATGTAGGGGATAAGATTTTAATTTTGCCCGAATGGGAGACATTGGATGCACCTACAGACAGAACTGTATTTACAGTAAATCCAGGTATGAGCTTTGGTACAGGTGCTCACCACACAACTCAGCTATGTATAAAGGCTATGGAAAAGCACCTGGCAAACGGAATGACAGTTTTAGACCTTGGTTGCGGTAGTGGCATACTTTCAATTATTTCTCTCCTTTTGGGAGCAGAACACGCAACTGCAGTGGATATTGATGAAAATGCGGTGAAAATTGCTGTTGAGAATGCCGAAAAGAACAATATTGACTTAACTAAATATCGTGCAATGGCAGGAAATGTTACCTGTGATAAGGAATTGTTTGCACGTATTTCTGACAGAAAGTACGATATAGTTTTAGCCAACATTGTAGCAGATGTTATTATAGGTATCAAAGATATTGTACCGGAATTTTTAAAAGAAGGCGGTATCTTTATAACCTCAGGAATAATAGAAGAAAGATTGCCTGATGTGTTGGATGCATATAAGTCATCTGTATTTACACCTGTGAGTCAAGAACATCAGGGCGGTTGGGCATCATTGGTATATAAAAAGTAAAAAATAACTCCCGAAATTACTCGGGAGTTATTTTGAATAGGAGTAATTTATGAAAAGATCAAGCGGAGTGCTTTTGCACATATCATCATTATATGGAGAATACGGATGCGGAAGCTTCGGCCGTGAGGCTGTGGAGTTTATAGATTTTTTGAAGAGCTGCGGCTTTTCCTATTGGCAGGTTTTGCCTCTTTGTATGGTAGATGAATGCAATTCTCCCTATAAGTCATACTCAGCCTTTGGTGGCAATCCCTATTTTATTGATTTGCCCTCGTTGTTTGAAGAAGGCTTAATAACAAAGGAAGAACTTGAATCTTCCCGTCAGCATACGCCATATTCGGCTGAATATGTACGTCTTTATCACACAAGATGTGATCTTCTGATTGAAGCATCAAAAAGGGTTATAAATCGCACAGAAATTAATGAATTTATCGACAATGATAAATACCTTTCAGATTTCTGTAAATTCATGGCACTAAAACACAAGAACAATCAGGCTCCCTGGTATGAGTGGGAAAGCGATGAATATGACGAAGAGATTCTTTTTGGATGGAAATTTATCCAGTTTAAGTTCTTTACTCAATGGGCAAAAGTAAAAGAATATGCAAATAAAAACGGCATAAAAATTATAGGTGATATTCCTATATATGTGTCACAGGACAGTGCGGATGTATGGGGAAATAAAGAACAATTCCTACTCGATGAACGCAACAATCCTACCCATGTGGCAGGTGTTCCGCCTGACTATTTTTGCCCCGATGGTCAGTTGTGGGGAAATCCTTTGTATGACTGGCAAAAGATGAAAGAGACAGACTACCGCTGGTGGCAGGACAGATTGATTCATAATTTCAAGTTGTTTGACGGAGTAAGAATTGACCATTTTAGAGCATTAGAGTCTTACTGGGCAGTACCGGCAACAGATGAAACTGCCAAAAACGGAAAATGGTGTAAAGGTCCCGGTATGGATATTATTGAAAAAATTCATCAGATTCAGGGAGAGAATTTCATTATTGCAGAAGACTTAGGTCATATTACCAAAGAGGTAGAACAGTTAGTGAGTGATAGCGGGTTTCCTGGTATGAGAGTTTTTCAGTTTGGGTTTATGAACAATGAAAACAATCCGCACTTACCTCATAACTATATAAATAACTCCATTGCCTACACAGGTACACACGACAATAATACATTGTTAGGATATATGTGGGAACTGGATAGCTGGAATAAGGGCAGAATGCTTGAGTACTGTGGATACACTAACCCTGATTGGGAAAGAGGGTATGACTCGATTATCCGTACAATATATGCAAGTAATGCAGGCCTTGTAATCCTACCTATTCAGGACTTATTAGGATATGGCTCAGACACCCGTCTTAATATTCCTGGAAAAGCCGACGGAAACTGGCAGTACAGAGTCACCAAAGAACAAATAAATTCTATTGATAAGAATAAATTTAAGCATTTCAACGAATTATATCACCGAATATAAGTAAAAGGGAAAAAGTATGGATAGAACAATTCTTCACTGTGACTGTAATGGTTTTTATGCCTCTGTCGAATGTGCGATATCACCCGAACTTAAGAGTGTTCCTATGGCGGTAGGTGGTTCTGCTGAGGAACGACAGGGCATAATACTTGCAAAAAATGAGCTTGCCAAAAAGTACGATATAAAAACTGCGGAAACTATTTGGCAGGCGCGCCGAAAATGTCCTGAGCTTGTTATTGTTCCGCCACACCATGATTTGTATGAAGAGTATTCAAGAAGAGTTAACGATATATATAAAGAATATACAGATTTAGTAGAACCCTTTGGAATTGACGAATCCTGGCTTGATGTGACGAACAGCCGTGCATTATTTGGAGATGGTGAAACCATTGCGAATACTCTTCGTGAACGTATAAAGAATGAAATAGGTATAACAATTTCTGTGGGTGTCAGCTTTAATAAGGTTTTTGCAAAGCTTGGCAGCGATTATAAAAAACCTGATGCTACAACTGTAATTACAAGAGAAAATTTCAAAGAAATTGTTTACCCATTGCCTGTTGCCGATTTGCTCTATGCGGGTAGGAAAACCTCGGTGCAGTTAGCAAAGTTAGGGATTAAAACCATCGGGGATTTAGCAAATGCTGACAGAGAGGTTCTGTGTAAATATTTAGGGAAAAACGGAGAACAACTTTTAGAATTTGCGCGGGGAGAGGACACAGACCCTGTAAAGTGTGTAACAGACGAAACTGAAATAAAATCAGTAGGGAATGGTCTTACATTCAAGCAAGACCTTATAGGAGAAGAACAGATTAAGCGTGGCATACACATAATCACTGAAAGTGTTGCAACTCGTATGAAACGTTATGGTGTTAAGTGTAATACCCTGCGAGTACAAATTAAAGGAACTGACTTTAAAACTGTATCCCGCCAGCGGGGACTTGGAACTCCTACAAATTTAGAAAAAACAATACGTGATACAACATACGAGCTTTTGTGCGAGGTGTGGGATTTGAAAAAGCCTGTAAGGGCGTTGTCAATTGCAGGAACGAACCTCATACACGACAGTAGCGGAACACAAATATCTTTTCTTGAAGAAGATATACAAGACGAAAAACGCGAGAATTTAGAAGAGACCATAAGGTCACTTCGTAAACGTTACGGCTTTAACAGTGTAAAAACTGCGGACGTGATGGACAGGGAAGTGAGTGTTTCAGAAACACACATAAGATCACAAAGAAAAAAAGATAAAAAATAAAGACTACCGCTCAATAGTGGTAGTCTTTGTTTTTTATATAGCGTTGAGCAAGTCTGTAAGCCGGGTTCTGTATTAGATGATTATCTGTCTAGGCCATATATTACTATATGGCTCAAGCCACCGCCAGATACAGGCACATCGGGCAGATTAAGCCTGTATAAGCCAATACGGTGTTGCTTCGGGTGGGGTTTACATAGCCGCTACGTCACCGTAGTGCTGGTGAGCTCTTACCTCACCTTTCCACCATCGCCAAAACTGGCAGTCTATTTCTGTTGCACTATCCTTAGAGTCGCCTCCACCGGGAGTTACCCGGCACCCTTGCCCTGTGAAGCCCGGACTTTCCTCGTGAATAAAATTCCCGCAATCATCTGGCTTACTCAACGAAAATATTTTAACACTAAAATAATAATTTGTCAATAAAATAACATTATAAGGAGACATAACACCTAAACAAAAAAGACAGCCGTGTAAGAACGGCTGCCTAAAATTATAAACCATTATTAATTTAATGGTCTCGTTTATTTTATGGGCTCATTCAAAAAATTGGTAACATAATAGCTTGAGTTCATGGATATCTGATTGTTAAATTCTTCATAACCCATTTCTTCAATCAGTGTCTTCTTATTTGAGAACAGATTAGTACCAAGCCCTAAGCGGTTTCCGGGAATTTTAACACCCAGTGCTGCGAGTGTAGTGGGGAACAAATCTACTGCACAGAACTGTCTGTTTTTATAGTTTTCGCCTGTGACAGACGAATTTATAAAACAGTTATAAACATGCTGCTCATACTCAGGGTCTACATTTCTTGAAATGTATTCAGAGTCCATGGTCAGGTGGTCGCCTACAATTACAACGGCTGTATCTTTGTAAAAGTGTTGACGCTTTAACCAGTTTAAGAACATATTTACTTGTTTGCTTGCGCATGAAATTACGTTTTCGTACTGTTCTTTGTATTTGTCACCACAGAGGTCGCACTTATAACCCGCTACGTGGTGTGTATCTACTGTCAAAAGTGAGAAAGCAAAGGGTTGTTCCTGTGCTGCAATTTTCACCAGTTCACGTTTTGCATATTTGAATAGGTGCTCATCTTCCATACCCCACCAAACGTAATAATTTTCAGGAACGATTCCGTCTTTACGCGCTGTGTTTAAGTCATAAACTTTATCAACACCATGTGATTCGTAATATACATCACGGTTTGCAAAGGATTTATCAGAACCGACCATTAATGTCTGGTAGTATCCGTTTTCTTTTAAAATATTTGTGATATTCTTCACACCAGGCAAGAAGTTATCTGTGCCATAGGCATTTCGTTCAAAAATACCAGGTGCCTTGAGAGGAATACCTGATGTGTGAGCTGTCATAGCTGCAACTGTCCAGGTCATGCCAGTAGGAGTTACAAAACCGCCCACGCCTTCGTTATGAGAAAAGTTTACATATTGCTTTGCAAGCCTTGTGAGTTCGGGTGTTGTATTGTGGTCGAGAGCACCGCCCTCTTCCTTCGACTGGAATGTTGTTTCCATAGATTCCATAAAGATATAGATAAGGTTTTTCTTTTTTTCAGGGAACTGCAAATTTACTGTATCAGGGTCAACGTACTTTTCAGTAAAAATTGTAGATTGATGAGTAAGGCTATACAGATAGTCAAAAAGCTTTACACTTGCACCTGCTGAAATCAGCAATATAACAGACATGATAACAGAAATAATTCTTGCCATTTTTTTCTTAACAGGAAGCATTCTGATGCGTCTGTTTTTTACAGGTACGAATAAAACTCTTTTGTGCTTGCCGAAAAGGACAAATCCTATCACTAAAAAACAAATGACAGCAGGAAGTAATCCGCCTGCCAGAAATTGTAATATAAGACCAGTTTGCACACCCTTCATGTCGGATAATAGTGTGAACAATACGGAATCAAAACCTGTGTCACCATAGGTTCTTAAATACCATCTCGCTGAAAAATAAGCCACAAGCCCGATAAACAAAAGTATAAGACAGAATACTTTTGCACCTAAACCTTTTTTTCTTGTGACGGGTAGGGTTCTTATATTTGAAATTTTAGATGTTTCCATCAAAAAAACTCCTTTTTAACAAAACTTTATCCAAAAAAATATTATAATATAAACATAGAAAAATGTCAATACGACGAATAAATTACCATATATACTATATTATACATTTTAATATATAGCAAAATAAATTAAAAAAAGTCTTGACAAACATAAAAAATGATAGTATAATTAATTTCTGTTAGCGAGTGTGCTGGAACTGGCAGACAGGCACGTTTGAGGGGCGTGTGTTTATGACGTACGGGTTCAAGTCCCGTCACTCGCACCAAAAGAGAAAGACATCCTTTTAGGGTGTCTTTCTTTTTTATTCAAAAAGAGGGATGGGACTTGAAGGGTCGGTAGTGAATGACTGCCGGTGGCAGTCAGAGCCGACCACAGCACCGCCCGCAGGTGGGCAAGTCCCGTCACTCGCACCAAAAATACGAGATACCTTTTGGGTATCTCGTATTTTTTTAATTTTTTTTCAAAATCCCTTTATTATTTGTGAAATATCTGTTATAATATATAATAACGATAAATGTGCGGAAAAATTTATATGGAGGATTAATTGTGGCAAAAAATCAAAAATTAAAAATTATACCTCTGGGAGGCCTGAATGAAATCGGAAAAAACATGACGGTCTTCGAGTACGAAAATGATATTTTTGTACTTGACTGTGGTATGGCGTTCCCGGATGAATCAATGCCCGGTATTGATACTGTAATACCTGACATTTCTTATCTTGTGAAAAATAAAAGCAAGATACGCGGTATAGTAATAACCCACGGTCACGAGGACCACATAGGGGCTATACCATACTTTTTAAAAGAACTCAATGTGCCGATATACGGAACAAGACTGACACTTGGGTTGGTTGAGGTAAAACTCAAAGAATTTAATATGTTGTCAAAAACAAAGCTCCATCGTGTGAAAGCAGGAGATACAGTAAAACTGGGTAACTTCAAGGTAGAATTTATCCATACAAACCACTCCATAGCAGGTGCTGTTGCACTGGCTATTCATACACCTGTAGGAACGGTAGTGCACACTGGTGACTTTAAGGTGGACAGTACGCCGATTGAGGGTGAAATGATAGACCTTGCACGTTTTGGAGAACTGGGCAGACGAGGTGTATTAGCACTTATGTCTGACAGTACCAACGTAGAACGTGGTGGCTTTACTATGTCCGAGCGTACAGTCGGTGACACTTTAGATGAATATTTCAGAAACTGTCGCTCCAGAATTATAGTTGCGACTTTTGCATCCAATATCCACAGAGTACAGCAGATTATTAACTGTGCAAGCCGTTACGGAAGACGTGTTGCAATCTCAGGCAGAAGCATGGAAAATGTGGTTGAGGTGGCATCGACTTTAGGATATATGAAAATACCTGACAAGGTGCTGATTTCAATTGATGATATTAAAAAATATAAACCCCATCAGCTTGTAATTATAACAACTGGCAGTCAGGGTGAGGCAATGTCAGCATTATCACGTATGGCGTTTTCAGACCATAGAAAAGTGGAGATAACCAAAGGCGATTTGGTTATAGTTTCAGCATCACCCATTCCCGGAAATGAAAAAGCGATTTCAACTGTTATAAATGAGCTTTTCAAAAAGGGTGCAGATGTTGTATATAAATCTTTGGAGAACATTCATGTATCAGGTCACGCCTGTCAGGAGGAATTAAAGCTTATACTGTCCTTGGTTAAGCCTAAGTTCTTTATTCCTGTTCACGGTGAATTCAGACACTTAAAGCAACATGCAGCACTTGCTGAGCGAATGGGAATGAAGCCTAAGAATATAATTGTGGGCGATATCGGGAAAGTAGTGGAATTGACACAGAACACCTGTAAGTTAGGAGCGAATGTGCCCGCAGGAGCAGTGTTGATTGACGGTCTTGGTGTCGGCGATGTAGGAAACATCGTTCTCCGTGACAGAAAGCATTTGGCAGAAGATGGTATTATTGTGGTTGTTGTAACAATGTCAAAGCTTGACGGTTCAATTTTATCAGGTCCAGATGTTATCTCACGTGGTTTTGTATATGTGAGAGAGTCGGTTGATTTAATGGACGAAGCTAAAATGGTGGCACAAAGAGCGCTCTTAAAATGTGCTGACAATAATAAAAAAGACTGGGCAAGCTTGAAATCAAGCCTTAAAACCTCAATGGGTGACTTTATGTACACAAAAACAAAGAGAAAGCCCATGATATTGCCTATTATAATGGAAGTATAATTACGAAAGATAAATTTAGGAGATGGATAAAATGGCATTTAAACTTTTTACTTCAGAATCAGTAACAGAGGGACATCCCGATAAAATGGCGGATATTTTATCAGACGCCGTGTTGGATGAAATTTATAAACAGGACCCTGCAGGCAGAGTTGCCTGTGAGGTAACTGTAACAACAGGTCTTGTTTTAGTTGTAGGAGAAATTTCTACAACTACATACGTTGACATTCCAAAGGTTGTAAGGGAATGTGTAAGAGAAATCGGTTATGACCGTGCAAAATACGGCTTTGACTGCGATACATGTGCAGTTATTACAGCGATAGACGAACAATCTGCAGATATTGCACTTGGTGTTGACAAGTCCTTGGAGGCAAAGCTTGGTACAGATGATATAAGCTCAATCGGTGCAGGGGATCAGGGTATGATGTTTGGCTATGCTTGTAACGAAACAGAAGAATACATGCCCTTGGCTATCAGCCTTGCTCATAAATTGACAAGAAAGCTTACAGCAGTGAGAAAAGAAGGTGTGCTCACATACCTCCGTCCCGACGGTAAATCTCAGGTAACAGTAGCATATGATGAAAAGGGAAAGCCTGTATATATCGATACAGTTGTTATTTCAACTCAGCACGGAGAAGATGTTGATCATGCAACCATTGAAAAGGATATGATTGAAAAGGTTATAAAAACCACAATCCCTGCAGAGTTATTGAGGGAAGATACAAAATATTACATAAATCCCACAGGACGTTTCGTTGTCGGCGGACCTAACGGAGACTCAGGTCACACAGGAAGAAAGATTATTGTTGATACCTATGGTGGATACGCTCGTCACGGTGGCGGTGCTTTTTCAGGCAAAGACCCCACAAAGGTTGACAGAAGTGCAGCCTATGCAGGAAGATATGTTGCAAAAAATATTGTAGCAGCAGGTCTTTGTGATAAGTGTGAGGTACAAATTGCTTATGCTATCGGTGTAGCAGAGCCTGTATCTGTTTCAGTTGAAACCTTTGGTACAGAGCATGTATCTATAGAGAAAATCAACGAAGCAATCAAAAAATGCTTTGACCTTCGCCCCGCAGGTATTATTAAAATGCTTGACCTTCGTCGTCCTATCTACAAGCAGACAGCGGCATATGGTCATTTTGGAAGATGTGATGTAGACCTTCCCTGGGAAAGACTTGACAAAGTAGAAGAAATCAAAGCGACACTTTAAATAGACGAATGGAGGCAGAGCTATGAAAATTCTCATAGTAGATGACGAAAAGCTTCTTGTAAAAGGTATAAAGTATAATTTTGAGCAGGATGGATATACTGTTGTTTGTGCATATGATGGTGAAGAGGCAATAAAAACTGCATATGATAAGAGTATTGACCTTATCATATTAGACCTTATGCTTCCTAAAATTGACGGATATGAGGTGTGCCAGAAAATCCGTGAATTTTCAAATGTTCCGATCATTATGCTTACTGCGAAGAATGAGGATATGGATAAAATCCTGGGTCTTGAATACGGAGCAGATGACTACTTGACAAAACCTTTTAACATTCTGGAGTTAAAGGCAAGAGTTAAGGCAGTATTGCGTCGTATGACACCTGTTGATAATGTTTCAAAGCAGGATTCTATGATAAACGTAGGTACTGTAACATTAGATTACAATTTAAGAAGAGTTGCAATAGGTGAACGTATTGTTGAATTAACAGCTAAGGAATTTGACTTAATAGACCTTTTTGTATGTAATGCAGGTAAGGTATATTCAAGAGAAAATCTTTTGGATATAGTTTGGGGATATGACTATCCCGGAGATGTGAGAACTGTTGATGTTCATGTTCGTCGTCTGCGTGAAAAGATAGAGGAAACCCCTGCAGAACCACGCTTTATTCATACAAAGTGGGGGGTAGGTTACTATTTTAAAGAAGTTTAAGAAAAATTTGTTTAGTATAAAAAATAAAATTGTAGCTACATATCTTATTATTGCCGTTTTGGTTTTGCTGATACTTTCCTCATATACTATAAGTACCTTGCGTACCTATCTTCTGGAACAGAAAAAACAGGAGGTATTGATGCGTGCAAACATTGTTGCAAGTATTGATATACCTGAATTTGATGAGAAAAAAATTGCAAAATCAATGGAAACTATGCCTGTTGAGACAGGGTTTCGTGTTATTATAACAGACAGTCAGACAAAGGTGTTTTTTGATTCCTACACAGAAGGCGGATATACAGGAAAGCTTTTGGTTTATGCCCCTGTAACTGAGGTTTTGATTAACAATACAAATACATCATCATTTTACAGTGTAGATGGGGAATGGATTGTTGAGGCTGCAGTTCCTGTTATTAAGGGCGGCAACACCATAGGCTCTGTTTTGGTAACATCCTCAGGAGACGATGTTGACGGCCTTATCAGCCGAATTACACTGGCGATACTTATATTTGGTATTATTATAATACTCTTTGTATTTGCTCTCGGTGTTTTTGTTGCAACCGTACTTACGAATCCCATTGTCAAGCTGACCACGTTTATTAAAGATATGCCTAAGGACAAACTCCAGAAGTGTGATTTAGTAAGCCGTGATGAGGTTGGTGACCTTGTTGCTGCATTTAATGAATTGATAGACAGAGTAGATGAACTTGAAGAGAAACGTCGTGCATTTGTATCTGACGCATCTCATGAATTAAAAACACCTCTTTCTATTATAAAATTACTGTCTGATTCATTGATACAGACACCGCACCCTGATCCTCAGTTTGTAAAAGAATTCTTAAATGATATGGGTGCCGAGGTTGAAAGACTCACAAGAATAGTAGAGCGTCTTTTAGACCTTACAAGGATGGACCAGACAAACAGAATGAAACAGGAATTTACATCAGTTTGCGAAATTGCACAGGAAGTTTACGAAAAACTGATGCCATTGGCAGAAAATAAAGAAATAGGCTTTACACTTACTAAACCCGATGATGATGTACTAATACCTGTTGACCGCGACAGTATAACAGAATCGATTTATAATATAACAGACAATTCCATCAAATATACCGAAAATGGCGGTACAGTTAAGATGGAGGTTATGCGTGATTTGGGGAATATTTTAATCAGAATCTCCGATACAGGTATAGGTATTCCCAAGGATGAAATACAGAAAATCTTTGATAGATTCTACAGAGTAGATAAAGCACGTGCCCGTGATACGGGCGGGACCGGACTTGGACTTTCCATCGCTATGGATGCAGTAAAGCTTCATGGAGGATATATTGAAGTATCCAGTGAAGAAGAAAAGGGGAGTACATTTACGATAGTATTACCTTATGATTCTGAAAGAGCTATGCCTGTAAATGTCGAAAATCATGAAAACCTATTGACACGAGAGTAAAAAAATGCTAAAATTTAATTGTTAACAGGGGAGCCTGTATGCAGGCTGAGATGAAGTAATCTAACTTCGACCCTTATAACCTGATTTGGGTAATGCCAACGAAGGGAGTTACTTTTATCTTTCGTATTTTGGATGCACCCAGATTGGGTGCATCTTTTATTATGTAATATGAAATTGTGTATCTCCTATTACATAACAATGATTTAATGCCCGTGCAAATTTTTCGGTTTTGCCGAAATGCACTTGGGCAAACAAAGCGTTAATGCTGCGACCGCCGCCTACGGCGGGCGGCGAGGCCGCTTTGTAATACAATACGAAAGGAAGAGAAAACATGAAAACAAAAAAGATGACCCTTTCTGCAATTATGATTGCACTTTCGGCAGTGCTTTCGATGGTGAAGGTGTATGAGCTGCCACTTGGCGGTTCAATAACACTTCTGAGCATGCTGCCTGTCGCGGCAATCGCAATCTGTTATGGCACAAAAACAGGACTGTTTGTATCAACAATTTACGCTTTTGTGCAGATAGCTCTTGATTTAGGCAAGCTAATGGGTTATGGTATGACGCCTGTTAGTTGGATAGGTTGCCTTGTCTTTGACTATCTGGTAGCTTATGGTGCCCTGGGAATTTCGGGTATATGGAGAAAATCGGGCACAATCGGTATGTGTGCAGGTGTAGCACTTGCTTGCGTTGTAAGATTTATTTCTCATTTCATATCAGGTGCTATAGTATTTGCTATCTGGTGTCCTGAGGGTTGGAATGTTTACTGGTACTCAATAGTCTATAATGGAAGCTATATGTTACCTGAACTTATTTTAACTACAGTCGGTGCACTATTATTATTTAGAGTTCCACAAGTGAAAAAACTTATCGAAGAAAGATGAAAAAAGCGTGTCGTAAGACACGCTTTTTTAAAACAGTATTTTAAGTGCAGAACTTACGTTTTTTGCAAACAGAACCTCGAGGTTACCCGGTAGATTCAAACCCTTTTTATTTGAGTCGGGAACTATGCACTTCGTAAATCCCAGCTTTGAAAGCTCTGTAAGACGCTTTTCGATTTGCACCACTGCACGCAATTCACCAGTCAATCCAACTTCGCCGATTAATGCAATATCAGGCGGAATTTCGGCATTTTTAAATGCTGAAGCAATCGCACAGATGATACCTAAGTCTGCTGCGGGTTCATCAATCTTCATACCGCCTACGATATTTACATAAATATCCTGATTGGAAAGATTATATCCTACACGTTTTTCTAAAACTGCAATCAGCATATTTACGCGATTGTAGTCTGCTCCTGTCATCATTCTCCGGGGAGCGGGGAAGAAGGTCTGTGACACCAACGACTGAACTTCAGCAAGCAACGGCCTTGTTCCTTCTAGCGTGCAGATTACGGTAGAACCTGAAGTTTTCTCAGGTCTTCCTTCCAACATCATTGAGGAGGGATTTTTTACTTCTTTTAAGCCTTCCCCTGTCATTTCAAAGACACCGATTTCGTTAGTAGAACCAAAACGGTTTTTAACCGCTCTTAAAATTCTGTGGCTTTGATGCCTCTCTCCCTCAAAGTGAAGAACACAATCCACCATGTGCTCTAAAACCTTAGGACCTGCTAAATTTCCGTCCTTTGTAACGTGACCTACAATAAATACCGCAATGGAATTTTCTTTTGCAAACTTCATTAATGAAAGCGTTACATCTCTTACCTGACTTACAGTTCCGGGAGCAGATGCAATGTCAGGATTAAACATTGTCTGAATTGAGTCGATTATTAATATGTCGGGCTTTAAATCCTGAGCGTTTTTAATTATTGAGTTGATATCAGTTTCGCATAAAAGATAAAAATCCTGTGTGATGCCGATTCGGTCAGCTCGCATTTTTAATTGTTTTTCGGATTCTTCTCCTGAAACATAGAAAAAGCTTGTGTCTTTTTCCAGTGATTTTATAAGCTGCAGAAGAATTGTAGATTTGCCGATTCCTGGCTCGCCGCCGACTAAGACTAATGAACCTTCTACTATTCCGCCACCCAAAACCCTGTCGAGTTCGCCGATACCACAGATAATGCGGTTATCCTTGGTTGTGCTAACAGATGAGAGTTTAACAGGAGCAGAGAAGGATTGTGTAACCTTTTTGGAGGTTTTGGATGTTACAACAACTTCTTCTGCCAAAGTGTTCCAACCGCCGCAGTCGGGACATTTTCCTATCCATTTTGGAGATTCATAGCCACATTCTGAGCATATATAAATAACTTTTGATTTCATTTCTTTACCTCTATTCCTGAGGAATTTCCTCTGTTGGTGCAGGTGTTTCAGTTGGAGTCGGTGACTCTTGAGAGGGAGGTGTTTCAGAAGGAGTTTCTGATGGCTCAGGCTCCACCTTCATAGTTCCGTGAATTTCCACTCTGTCCTTACCTGCATAAGTGCTTTTTGAAAGAACACTGCGGGAAACTTCTTCGCCGTTTTCGTAAACAACTTTATAAGCAATATGAGAGCTTCCTGTTGTGCCTTCACTCTCTATTTTGATTTCACCCTCTGGAAGTGTAGCGTCTTTCTTTACAATTACCTTGGGAGATGATGAACCTGTCTGCTGAGTTGTAATTTTTATTTCACGTTCAGGTTGTTCATCAGTTCCAACGATAACAATTGTATTTATTCCGCCCTCAGCAATAGCACGTATTTCTACAGGCATTGAGGTATTGTTTTTAAAGCGGAAATCTGTTCCGCCATAAGAAACTGTAGCGTCTCTGCCTTTGGGAACATAAGCTACGGGAAGAGTGTGATTGCGTCTTTCGGTAATTTCCAAATCTGCAAAAACAACAGCGTTATACATAGTTGAAGATACCTGGCATATACCACCACCGATACCCGGTTGAACTGTGTTTCCGACATACACGTTAGCGATTCTAAAGCCTCGCTCCACAGTTCTTGGACCTACAACATTGTTGTAAGAAAATTCATCTCCCGGAGCAAGTACATAGCCGTTGATCTTTTCGCAGGCAAGCTTTATATTGTACGCTCTGTCGGCACTTGAGGAAGAGTAGTCAGTAGCATATCTTCCCAATTCGTGTGCAAGAAGTGTTTCACGAAGTTTTTCTGAAGTGATATCAGGTTGTTTGATTTTTGCAGGGATATTGATTGTGTCAGTTGTGGAATCTTTTATAGCATTTTCAACATCGCCCTTTTTTATTGACACGCCGGGTTGACTTTCTGTGAATATAATTCTGTGATTTTCTATTTTGTAGCTTGCCTCAACGGGCATAACGCTTGTATATCTTTTTATGTATTCGTATGTGATTTCTTCAGGTTCTACGTGTTTTAAATTAACGTTTATAGAAGAACTGTCACCCAGGAGGCAATCAGATAATCCCTCTTTTACTTCGTTATACATAATGCCTTGACCGGCTTTACCTCGTGTGATAATAAGAGAGTTGTCGCCGTACTCAATTTTGTTGTCAATTGCGGTAATTTCGAGATTTTTTGAGAGTAAGTCAATCTTTTTCTGCAGAGCTGCCTCATCAAACAAAAGAGAAAAGTCAACACTGACAGGCTTCTTCTTAAGAGAACGAATTTCTGAAAATCTGGCAAGGAATTTTTTTGTACGACCATAAGAAAAAGCCTCATCTGCGATTTTCTCGGTATCAAGAGCAGGCATGACTTCTAATGACTCAAAAGATATTTCGGAGTCCTCCACTTTTAAGGTTATATTTTTAGATAGGGACATATCAAAGATTTCGGGAATCTGTGTGATTAATTCTTCCCTTGTCAAACCTGATATATCAGTGTTGTTGATATATACGCCCTCATATACCTTATCGTATGTAAGATACTTTACAGTAAAACCTGTAAATGAAACCAAAAGCACCAAAATACAAATAAAGAGAGCTAAAATCCCCTTATTTTTGATTTTGTAATTGTGTTTTTGTGTCCTTGCCAAAATTACCACCTCATAAAATTACATATTTAAAAACCAAACTCCAAAGTTCAGATAACCGGCATAAATCAAAAATAAAAGGTAAGGAATTAATAAAATACCGGAAACTTTACTTGCTTTATAAAATGTCGAAACTGTAAGTGCAACAAAAACAAACAGAACAACTAAAAGTATAAACGCAGCTAAAAATGCTCTAAAATTAAAGAAAACTATGGACCAGAAGAAGTTCAGTAAAAGCTGAAAAGCAAAAAGTGTAACACCATCTGATGAATAGTCACTCTTAAGATAGAGCAAAAGGCTTATACCCATTAAAAGATAGAGAATCCCCCATACAACCGAAAATAAATTGGCAGGCAGTGCGAAAGGTGGCTTAATAAGTACGTCGTAAATGTAAACATTGTTTCTGATTAAAAAGCCCGACAATGCACCAACAAGGATGGGAATAGCCACAATAAATGCCGATTTTAGAAAGTTTTTCATATAATATACCTCACTTATACAAAATATGGTATATTATATGGAACAAAAGCAAAAATATACTTTATGAAAATAAGGTGCGGAAAAAGCATTTTCCACACCTTAAGTAAATCGTATTATCTGTTGCTGTTTCTGTTAGCGCGGATAGCGTCAGCTGTTTTTATAAGCTCTTCCTCCAATGCACGTAAAACGTCGTCTGCGTACTGATTAGCACCAAGTCTGATTTCACGTGAGTTCTGCTGAGCACTGTCAACAATCTGATTTGCTTTTGCATAAGCCTGCTGTGTAATGTCGTGTTCGTTAACCATAGCAGCGATTTTCTCTTCAGTTTCCTTAATCATTGTCTCAGCTCTTTTTTGTGCGTCGTTTATGATTCTCTGACGTTCGTTGTTAACCCACTTAGCCTGGCTTAATTCTTCAGGCAATTTGTTTTTCATTTCCTGAAGCATGTCGAGTAACTCGTCCTTGTCAATAATACCGCGTCCCCAGAAGGGGATAGTGGGGCATCCGTCAATTTTTTCTTCGATAGACTCAATGATTTTTTCAATATCCATTGTCCTACACTCCTTTTTCGATTTTATCTGTAATGTCCTTAATGATTTCTTTGGGTATTAAACCGTCGGCATTTCCGCCAAAGCGGCAAATTTCCTTAACCACACTGGAACTAATATATAAACAATTTAAGTTGGTTACCATAAAAACAGTTTCCACATCAGGAGCAAGCTTTTTATTGAGCATTGCCATCTGGAATTCGTATTCAAAGTCGGATATAGCACGAAGTCCACGGATAACTGTGTGGGCTTTTGATTGTTTTACAAAATCAACCAAAAGACCTCCGAATGATTCTACCTCACAATTGGGAATATCTTTTGTACATTTTTTTATAAGCTGGATTCTTTCTGTAACGGAAAATACGGGAGTTTTCTGACTGTTGTCTAAAACTGCCACAATAACCTTATCAAAGAGCTTGCAGCTACGTTTTATTATATCTAAATGACCGCAGGTGATGGGGTCAAAGCTACCGGGATAAACTGCTATTTTCAAAGCGCTCACTCTTTCATTATCAAAATTTTTACCCTGCCGTATTTCTTATCCTTTATAACTTTAAATGAGTCTGTTGAAAAATCAGGGGAAGTTACGGTATCATATTCCAATACTATAAAACCATCATCAGTTAAAATACCTGATTCCTTAATTGCCTTTAAAGATTTATCATAAAGGTCAGATTCATATGGTGGGTCAATAAAAATTATATCAAATTTCTTACTTGTGCTTTTGATAAACTCTATGCTATCAGCATTTACAACTGAACTAAAATCAGAAAGATGTGTAGCATCAAGGTTTTTCTTTGTAACAGTTATTGATTGTGCTGATTTATCCACGAAAGTACACTCACTGGCACCACGGCTTAAAGCCTCAATACCTAAAGAACCGCTTCCTGAGAATAAATCCAAAACACAGGCATCAGGTATATCAAAAGCAATCATATTAAAAACTGATTCTTTAACTCTGTCTAAAGTGGGGCGTACATCAAGCCCTTCTGAGGTTATGAGTTTTTTGCCTCTTGCACTGCCCGAAATAACTCGCAAAACACTACCTCCAATTTTAGACATACTATCACTATATATTTTATAATAAATATTAAGAATGTCAAGGAATTTCAAAAAAAGTCAACTAAATGTAACCTTAGCGTCAAAAATCTTTAATATTTGACGATAAATTGCGGCATTTTCAGGAGTTTTTAGTCTTCTGTCAGTAGCTAAAATCTCATTTGCTGCACGTGAGGTTTCTGCTAAAAGCTCCTTGTCGCAGTAAATATTCGCAATTTTAAATGTTAGGAGCCCATGCTGACGTGAGCCGAAGAATTCTCCCGGACCTCGAAGTTTTAAGTCTTCTTCAGAAATTTTAAAGCCATCAGAACTGTTTTTCATAATTGACATTCTTGGAGTGTCTGCAGGAACGTTTTCCCCGGGGAAGAGGATACAGTATGCCTTATCGCTGCCTCTTCCAACACGACCACGCAACTGATGTAACTGTGAAAGACCGAAGCGAGCGGCATTTTCTATTACCATTACAGATGCATTTGGTACGTTTACGCCAACCTCTATAACACTGGTTGCGACAAGTATTTTAATCTCGCCGTCTTTGAATCGACGCATAATGTCATCTTTTTCTTTAGGCTTCATCTTGCCGTGTAAAAATTCAACACCGCTGCCAAATAACTTTTTAAGCTCCGTACTATGAGTGATTACATCTTTTATACCTTCGATTTCAGAAGGCTCAACTGCAGGACACACAATGTATGCTTGTCTTCCTGCATCGGTTTCTTTTTTTAAGAAAACATTAATTCTTTCTCTCATATCCTCGCCTAAAACATAAGTATTTATGGGCTTTCTTCCCGGTGGAAGTTCATCGATTATTGATATATCCAAATCTCCGTATAGAATAATAGCTAAAGTTCTTGGGATGGGTGTTGCAGTCATAATTAAAACATGAGGATTTTTCCCCTTTTGTTCTAAAGATTTTCTTTGTGCCACACCAAATCTGTGTTGCTCATCGGTAACAATTAAAGCAAGATTTCCAAGCTCTGTTTTTTCGCTGATTAGTGCGTGAGTCCCTACAATGACCTGCACTTTTCCTGTACGGATATCCTCTGCGACGGTTTTTCGTTCCTTTTGTGACATTGAACCGGTTATTAGAGCAACATTAATATCAAAAGGTTTATATAGCTCTGTTAAAGTTTCATAGTGCTGAGCAGCTAATATTTCCGTTGGAGCCATCATGGCAGAGGTGTAGCCAGAACGTGCACACACAAACATAGCAGCGGCTGCAATCATTGTTTTTCCACAACCTACATCGCCCTGAACCAGTCGGCTCATAGGGGATGTTTTTTTCAAATCTTCGCATATTTCTTTTATAACTCTGTCTTGTGCTTTTGTCAAAGGATAGGAGAGTGACGATATAAAATTCTTTACACAATCCGTATTTTTTAGCGGAACAGAAACAGATGATGTTCTGTCTTGGCGTAAGTACCTTAACGCAGTCTGGAATATAAACAACTCATCAAAAGCAAGTCGGCGTTTAGCGATTGAAAGTGCTTCATTATCTTTGGGAAAATGAATGTTTCGGATAGCGTAGCTCAAAGTACAGAGCTTATACTTTTTTCGTATGCCTTCAGGCAGGATTTCAGGAATTTCAAATTTTTTAATAGCATCTGCAACTGCCGACATAATATTTTTTTGTGTAATTCCTGCAGCCAGACTGTATATGGGATAAATTCTGCCGGTTATGGCATTCTTTCCGCTTTCCTCAAAAAGGGGAGAGTGCATCTGCATTCTGCCTGAGAAGGTGACTTTTCCAAAGAAAATATACTCCTTTTTTGCATCGAGCATATTTTTTATGTAACGGTTATTAAACCAGACAATCTCTAAAAACCCTGTACCGTCAGAAACTTTTAAAGCGCATACGTACATATTTTTTCTGACAAAATTTTCACGCAAAGGAGTAACGGCACGGGCCCTGATGCACACCGTGTCGCCGTCTTTGATTTCTGCAATTTTCTTAATTGTTGTTCTGTCTTCATATGCACGGGGATAAAAGTTTAGTAAATTTTCCACAGTATAAATACCAAGCGTGCGGAAAGATTCCGCACGCTTCTGTCCAATTCCTTGTAAAACTGTGATATTCTGATTTAATAAGTCTGACACAAAAATCACACCTTATTTCAGTTATTCCACCGAATATATAAAATCGTATAAAGGCTGTCCGCCCATATATACTAAAACGTCCAAATCGGGATATAATTCTTCTAATTCTTCGGAAATATCCTCTAATTGCTCTTCATTAATGTTGCCGCCTAAATAGATACTGATGATTGCACTGTCATCATCTACTTCTTTTTCGAGAAGTTCTTTTAATACAG
>JAZNWB010000064.1:0-16880 GCA_045593125.1 Congzhengia sp.
AACGTGTCAAACTTGTTTGTTTTGCACAAATAAAATAACGCCCCAAGGCTAAAAGCCTTGGGGCGTCTTAAGTTTAAACTAGTTTAATTCAGCAAAGTATTTGATTGTTCTAACCATCTGGCTTGTGTATGAGTTTTCGTTATCATACCATGAAACAACCTGTACTTCATAAAGGTCATCAGCGATCTTTGATACCATTGTCTGTGTAGCATCAAACAATGAACCGTATCTGATACCGATAACGTCTGATGATACAATTTCATCTTCGTTGTAACCGAAAGATTCAGATGCAGCAGCTTTCATTGCAGCGTTGATACCTTCTTTTGTTACGTCTGTTCCTTTTACTACAGCTGTTAAGATTGTTGTTGAACCCGTAGCAACAGGAACACGCTGAGCTGAACCGATGAGCTTACCATTTAATTCAGGAATAACTAAGCCGATAGCTTTAGCAGCACCTGTTGAGTTAGGAACTATGTTGATAGCACCAGCTCTTGCACGACGTAAATCGCCCTTTCTGTGAGGACCGTCTAAGATCATCTGATCGCCTGTGTAAGCATGGATTGTTGACATGATACCAGACTGAATAGGAGCGTACTCGTTTAATGCTTTAGCCATAGGAGCTAAGCAGTTTGTTGTACATGATGCAGCAGAGATGATTGTGTCATCAGATGTAAGTGTGTTTTCGTTTACTGAGTAAACGATTGTTTTTAAGTCATTACCAGCAGGAGCTGAAATAACAACCTTCTTAGCACCAGCATCGATATGAGCCTGTGACTTTTCCTTTGAACAATAGAAACCTGTGCACTCGAGTACTACGTCTACACCGATTTCGCCCCACGGAAGATCTGCAGCCTTGGGTTCTGAATAAATTGTGATTTTTTTGCCGTCAACTACAATGTAGTTTTCGCCTGCTTCAACTGTGTGACCGTCGTATCTGCCCTGTGATGAGTCATACTTAAGAAGATGAGCGAGCATCTTAGGATCTGTTAAATCGTTGATAGCTACTACTTCGTAACCTTCAGCACCGAACATCTGTCTGAAAGCAAGACGACCGATACGGCCAAAACCGTTAATTGCAACTTTTACTGACATATGGGAATTCCTCCTAAAATATTGTTATTAATTTACCAACTATATATAATACACTAAATTTAATCAATGTTCAAGTATTTTTTTCATTTTTATGAAAAATATTCCCTTTTTAATAAAAAATCACTCTGCAGGCGTGTATTTTTTAAGTAGTCTGACAGATTTCATCACAGGTTTATCGATTAAGCTTTCACCTGCTTTAGGACTTGTAGCAATTTTATCTACTACATCCATACCTTCAACTACTCTGCCAAACGCTGCATAATTACCATCAAGGTAAGGAGCATCGCCATGCATAATAAAGAACTGCCCACTTGCAGAATCCATTATATTTGTTCTTGCAAATGAAACAACACCTCTTGTGTGGGATAAATCATTCTTAAACCCATTGTTTGAAAACTCACCTTTTACAGTTTTTCCGCTGCCGCCGATGCCATCGCCATTAGGAGAACCGCCCTGAATCATAAATTCTTCAACCGCTCTGTGAAACACTAAACCATCGTAGTATTTATCATTCACAAGCTCTAAAAAGAACTCAACTGATATGGGAGCATATTCAGGTAATGTTTCAATAATGATTTTGCTCTCGTCAGCCATTTCGATCTGTACATACTGTTTTTCCATTTCATTTCCTCCGTTTTCTGTCTTGTCTTTACCACAAGCAACAAAAGACATTGCCAGAATAAAAACTAAAACTAATGATGTTATAATTTTGATTTTTCTCATTTTTATGTCTCCTTTATTATTCTACAGGATTTGTTATTGCAGTAAAATATTCACTAAAAGCTTTTTGTGCTTTTTGTGCTTTTTGTGCTGTATCAATTGATTTAAAAACGCCGTAGCACGTAGCACCGCTGCCACTCATAAGGGCGACATCTGCCCCGTTTTCATATAAGCTATTTATAATAATGCTGATTTCAGGACAAATTTCTTCTGTAACAAACTCCATCACGTTTTTCATATGAGGAGTTGCTTTTTCTAAGTTCTGCTCTTTCAATGATGAAATTAAAGCCTCATTATTAACCATGTTAAAACTTTTTTTGTCATCAATTTTACTATATATTTCTTTTGTACTGATTAAAATATTAGGATTTACTAAAAGAATATATAAATCTTTTGAAAGCCCTTTTATCGGGGTAAGCTTTTCCCCTATCCCTTTAGCAAGGGCAGGCTTTTTTTGTATACAGAAAGGAACGTCAGCACCAAGCGTAAGACCTAGTTCCATAAGTTTTTCAGTACTTAAATTTAAATCACATATTTCATTTATTCCACGCATCACCGCAGCAGCATCTGTGCTTCCGCCTGCCAAACCGCCCGCAACAGGGATATTCTTTTTTATTTTAACGGAAAATCCATGTGGAATATTAAACTCATTTATCATAAGTTCGCATGCTCGATAAGCAAGATTTTCTTTTCCGTCAGGAATTAGAGGATTGTCTGTTTCTACTGTAATATTATCATTTTTTTCAATAGAAACAATGTCACAAAGTTCCACAGACTGCATAACCATTGAAACGCTGTGATATCCATTATCGAGTATTCCTATAATATCTAGGGAGAGGTTTATTTTTGCATTCGCTCTAAATTCCATATCTTTCTCCTAGTAAACAAAATCAAACTCAATATCATACATTTTTACCATATCGCCTTCTTCGATACCTGCATCCTCAAGAGCTTTGATGATTCCGTTAGAACGAAGTGCGTTCTGGAAAAACTGTAGAGATTCATAGTCTTCAAAGTTAGTACTTCCAATGATTTTTAAAATCAATTCTCCCTCTACGTAATAGCCATCATTTCTCTTTTCGACTTTAAAATTATCGCTGAGTTCTTTAATGCTTTCAAAATCATCTTCTTCTACGTCGAATTCCGGAACAGGAATATCTTTGAGCTTTCCTGCCACTATTTTCATTAGTTCTGCAGTTCCTTTATGCGCAGCTGCTGAAATCAGATATACCTCATATCCTCTGCTTGTCATCTCTTTCTCGAAGGCGTCCACGACACTTTGATCATATGCTACATCTGTTTTATTTCCAATAACTATCTGTGGTTTTCCTGGTAATTCAGGGTTAAATTTTTCCATTTCTTCACAGATAATATCGAAATCTTCTATAGGATTTCTTCCCTCAATACCTGATACATCAACTACATGTAATAAAAGTCTTGTTCTCTCGATATGTCTCAAAAATTCATGCCCTAAGCCTATACCGGTATTTGCACCTTCTATAATACCGGGAATATCCGCCATAACAAAATTCCCTGCATCGCCTGCATTTACAACACCGAGATTAGGCTCTAAAGTTGTAAAATGATAGTTTGCGATTTTCGGTCGTGCACTGCTCACTGCCGATAAAAGTGTAGATTTACCAACATTAGGAAATCCCACCAAACCAACATCAGCCAAGAGCTTTAATTCTAATATCAATTCTCTTTCGTTTGTTTTTTGACCGGGTTTTGCAAATTTAGGAACCTGTCTTGTAGGAGTGGCAAAATGAGTGTTTCCAAAACCACCCCTGCCTCCACGTGCTGCAACAAATTCATCGCCGGATTTTTTTAAATCTGCAATGATTTTGCCACTTCCTGCATCTTTTACCAAGGTACCTACAGGAACTTTAATATAGAGGTCTTCCCCGTTTTTGCCAAAGCATTTTTTTGATTTTCCGTCTTCTCCATTACTTGCCTTATAAATTCGTTTGTGACGGAAATCATAGAGTGTAGTCATCTGAGGATCAACAGTTAAAATAACATTTCCACCGTGACCGCCATCTCCTCCGTCTGGTCCGCCTGCAGCGACATATTTCTCTCTATGGAAGGAAACGAGGCCGTTTCCTCCGTTTCCTGATTTTACTGTAATAATAGCTGTATCTGCAAACATACTTTTCTCCTTTAGATGTATTTAGGTGCATTTCATTTAGTTCTAGAAACCGGAAGGAAAATTATAACTTTTGTACCGTTTCCTACCTCGCTGCTTACTTTTATAGTGCCACCATGTGCATCAATTATTCCTTTTGAGATAGAAAGTCCAAGACCTGTTCCTCCAAGTTCACGACTGCGTGCTTTATCAACTCTGTAAAATCTTTCAAATATTCTTTCAAGATCATTTTCGGGAATTCCTATGCCATTATCTGATACTTCGACAAAAAACTCTCCGTACAATTTGCCAGCCTTGATAGTTATCTTTCCACCATTCGGAGTATATTTTATCGAATTCGAAATAATGTTATATAAAACCTGTTCCAGTTTATCTCTGTCACCATAAAATTCAGGAATTTCAGCTACCGCTTCAAACTGCAATCTATGTCCCTTTTCGTTAGCAACAAGACTCATAGTGGATACAACATCATTTATCATATCTTTTAATGAAAACATTGTTTTGTTAAGGACAATTTTACCCTCAAGACTTGATATAAGCAGTAAATCTTTAACCAGTCTTGTCATTCTGTCAGTTTCATTTAAAATTGTGTTTGTAAACGTTTCTGCAGTTTTGTTTTCACCTATAACATCAAGAAGTGTTTCTGCATGGGACTTAATTGTTGTCAGTGGCGTTTTTAATTCGTGGGAAACATTTGCAACAAATTCGCGTCGGGACATTTCGAGGCGTTGTTGCTTGGTTACATCATGCAAAACCGACAAAACACCATCAGTTTTATTCTTTTCGCTGTCAAATACTTCAAAATTTATTTTAAGAGTAAGTCCGTCACGTGTTATTTCACGTTCGCATGAACGGTTTCCTTCAAGATATAAAAGGTCACCGATTTTAATATCTGCTTCTAATTCTTCAAAGAGTTTATCAAATTTATACTTTTCAATTTTATCCACGTTCAGCATTTTCTTTGCGGTTGAGTTTATATGAATAATCTTTCCGCTTTTTGAAAATGCAATGACGCCATCGGTCATATTCTGAATAACGGCTTCCATTTTATTTTTTTCGGTAGAAACCTCCGAAATGGTCTTCTGAAGTCTGCCTGACATATCACGGAAACTCTCTGTTAACATACCAATCTCATCATTTGATTTTGCAGCTTCTATTTTGGTATCAAATTCACCTTCTGAGATTTTCTTGGCACATTTGGTGAGGTTTGAAATAGGTGTAGTTATGTTTCTTGCAATAAAATACCCTGCAAATGTTGCAGCTACAACGCTAAAAATAACAGCCTGCAGGATTATCATAACGATTTTTTTGATAATATCGGTAAATTCTTCCTTGGTATCTTTTATGTATATTATAAATTCACCATCTGAAACTTTCACAGGTCTGGCATAGTCCATAAACGAAAGTCTTAAATCAACACGTTTTCCCACTTCTCCTGATAATGCCTTTAAATAATTATGAGAGTCAATATGTACTTCATTGTTTCCTGCAACAGAACCATAAAGCACTTCTCCGCTTTCGGGATCTACGATATAATAATTTCTGAAATTACTGATTTCTATATCTGCACTTTTAGCTTTAATCGTTTTATTAAGTGTTTTTGCATCCTGAATTTTGGAATAATCAATATTTTCAAAAACACTGTCTACATTATTTATAAAGCCATTATGGCAAAAAACAGATACACGAAGTACTAAAAATGTGCCTGCAACAGACATAATTGCAAGCACAAGAAGTACAAATATGGTTACCAGTTTTATTTGCAAACTTTTAAACATATCTATAAAATCCTCTTTTTAGTTATTTTTTGAAATAATACCCTACACCACGTTTTGTCAAAATATATGTAGGATTACTTGAGTCGTCCTCAATTTTTTCACGTAAGCGTCTTACAGTTACATCTACAGTTCTTACATCACCATAGAACTCATATCCCCATACACTGGAAAGGAGTGCTTCTCTGGTGAAAATACGATTAGGCTGTGTAACTAAGAATTTCAAAAGTTCGTACTCTCTTAAGGTTAAATCAAGTACCTCGCCATTTTTTACAGCTTCATAACGCGTTGCATTTATGATGAACTTATCATCTACGCTAATTTTATCGTCAGTATCAGCAGCCACACCATTTGAAACTCTTCGCATATTAGCCTTTACGCGCGCGATAAGTTCCCTGACTGAAAAAGGTTTTGTGATATAGTCGTCGGCACCAAGTTCAAGACCAAGTACCTTGTCAACCTCTTCATCACGTGCTGTGATCATAATTATGGGTACATTTAACTTTTCGCGTACTTTTCTGCACACGTCAAAGCCGTCCATTTTCGGAAGCATAATATCCAAAAGGATGAGATCAGGATTCGCACTCAATGCAGTTTCTAAGGCAGTAAGACCATTGTCTGCGGTAAGAACCTCAAAACCTTCCTTTTCGAGATTATACTTCAAAATATCAACTATTGGTTTTTCGTCATCAACAACAAGAATTTTTCTTTCCATATTTAATACCCCTTTTAGTGTATTACATTCAGTCAAATATGCGAGAATTTGCACACGTACCCACATATACATATTATAAAATATTTTTATTGATATGTCAATTATAATAAATAAAAATCGAAAAAAAATATATTTTTGTTGAACATTGAGGAAATTTGTAATATAATAATTCAGTAATTAATTTTAATATGGGAGTTTAGTGATGAATAGACTTGTTTCGATTTTATTGACTATTATTATTTCATCTTCGTTTACATACAGTACTATTTTTGCAACACCTGACAGTGATCGTGTCAAAGGTGACGAACCTGTTAAAACCGAAGAAAAGCAGGAAACTGAAGAAAAGACTGAGGGTAAAAAGGATATAGAAAAACCTGTTGAACAAAATCTCGTTTCATATGGTCCTGAAATAAAAGCAGAAGCTGCATTTCTTATCAATTCAAGTACGAATACTGTAATATACGAAAAAAACGCAGATAAGCGTATGTACCCCGCTTCTACAACAAAAATCATGACTGCATATTTAGCGCTTACCAAACTTGATTTAGCCAAAGAACTTACCGCAAGTGCGACTGCAGTTGATATTGATCGCGATGGTTCAAACATGGGACTTTCGCAAGGCGAGGTTCTTACAGGAAAGCAACTTTTGGAATCTTTGATGATACATTCTGCAAATGATGCTGCCAATGTTTTGGCGGAGGCGGTTTCAGGTTCTATCACTGAGTTCGTAAATTTGATGAACCAAACAGCGAAAAAACTCGGCATGAAAAATACGCATTTTGAAAATCCACATGGTTATCATGATAAAAATCACTATACAACAGCTCGTGATATGTCAATTCTAGCGAAAAAAGCTATGGAAAACAAAACTTTCGCCGAGATGTCTGCTATGACTTCTTTAGTCATACCTCCCACAAACAAATATAAAACTGACAGAATTTTCCGTACAAGAAATTCGCTTATAAATCCATATAGCGACATTTCACTGCAATACCGCTTTGCAAACGGAATTAAAACAGGACACACAAGTGATGCCGGATACTGTTTTGTAGGAAGTGCAGAAAAAAACGGACTTGATTTGATTTCTGTTGTATTCAAATCACCAAACTTCAATCAGTCTTTTAAAGACACAAAAGCCCTATTTGAATACGCTTATTCGAAATACCGTATGCGAACAGTTATTAAAAGCGACGAAATAGCCTCGACCTGCAAAGTTCGTTGGGCTTTAGGTAAAGACCATTTGGTGCTTAAGACTAAAAATGATGTAAACGCGTTACTTCCCCGTGATACATACGCCCCTGAATTATTAAAAAGCGAGTTTGTTATTAATGACAAAATCACCGCACCCATAAAAGAAGGCGACGTTTTAGGAAAAGCAAAATTTTATTATGATGGTGAATTAGTTGCTGAAGCCGAGCTTTTATCAAGCCGTACAATTTCCAGAAATATTGTAAAGCAAATATTCTCCTATTTGTTAAACGGTTGGTTCTTACTCGCACTTGGATTATTGGTAGTTGTAATACTCTACAACAGATTAGTAACATTAAGACAAAAAAGAAAAAAACAGATAAAGGAAGATAGTTTTTACGCTTAATGGTGATATCTTTTCTTATAATTTAAAATATCTTCTGAAAATAAACGGGATTCGCAATGTTGAATTAGCTAAATACCTTGGAGTTTCAAAATCAGCAATCAGCAATTATCTATCAGGAGCATCCGTTCCAAAACTTGAGACAATAGCACGAATTGCCATGTATTTTGATGTTGGTGTCGATGTTTTACTTAAGGACTATATCGACAAACCTAAAACCAAAATCAAGGAAAAAAAGAAAATTTCTTTTACTGTCCCGCTATTCTGCAAGAACCTTCATGATGGCGATATAGTATTCAGAAATGACAACATTTTGGAATATATATATTGTCCATTCCCTGTAGATGGTAATTATCAATGTTATGCTTTTATGATTTACGATAATAATATGTCGGATTATGGTATATCCGAGAAAAGTGTTGCTATATTTTCACCTAAAAGGAAAGTCAACAACGGTGATGTTGCTGCTGTATTATTGAAATCATCCAGCACAATCGCAGCACGAATTGTATCAGAAACTAAAAACGAAATCACTCTCACTTGCAATAAAGGTACTCAATGCTACAAAAAAACTTCTAAAAATTGTGATGTTGTAGTATTGGGAAAAGTTATTCAAGCGACATTTAATCCCAATAAAAAACAAGAGGGCTGATAAATATTCAGTCCTCTTGTTTTTTTACGCTCTTGGATGAGCTTTAAAATATACATCCTGTAATTTTCGGTTAACAATCTTTGTGTATAGCTGAGTCGTAGAAATATCTGAATGCCCAAGCATGGTTTGTATAGAATGAAGATCTGCACCATTTTCTAAAAGATGCACTGCAAATGAGTGCCTTAATGTGTGTGGGGTTATTTTTGTTTGTATCTGTGCTATTTCTCCATAATATTTTACTATCTTCCAAAATCCCTGTCTTGTCATACGGTTACCATTCATATTCACAAAAAGTGCTGATTCTGAATCCTTTGCTATTGATTTGCGTACAGCACCAAGATAATTCTCTAACGCCACCATAGACGGACGTCCAACTGGAATGATGCGTTCTTCGTTTCCTCTTTTACAACTTATATATCCAAGTTTTATGTAAACATCACTGACATTGAGTTCAATAATTTCACTCACCCGTATACCTGTAGCATATAACAATTCAAGCATTGCCTTATCGCGGATAGCTTTAGGTTCGCCTCCTGAGGGTGCTTCTAAAAATTTCATAACCTCTTCAGCGGTTAGAATTTCCGGAATATTTTTTTCCGTCTTCGGTGGTTTAATTTTTAATGCAATATTACTTTCTAAATCACCCGTTGAAATTAAATAATCACAAAAATACCTTACTGAAGCTACAGTACGTGCAATTGTAGACTCGCTCTTCCCTTCTTTCTCAAGGCGTCTTAAAAAGCCTGAAATTATACGCTTATCTATTTTCTTTGCATCCTTTATACGCTTATCAAAGAGATAATCTGTAAATTTTTCTGCATCGGAATAATATGCATCAATTGTATTTTTCTGAAGGTTGCTGTTATTAAGATATGTTTTATATCGTCCTAATAATTTAATCATATCAAGACTCCCTAATTAAAGTTTATAATTCTTATTAACAAAGGTTCCACATAAGACTGTACGAGGGCACTTACACTTAAAAACACCATACATAAGCATCCTAACAATAGCGAAGATATTGTCGTAGATGCGATATTTCTCGTTCCTTTTGGTATTTGGTGTGATTTTTTAATACAATGCAATAAATAATAAATACAACAAGGTACTGATACGAGAATATGAGGCAAAATTGCCGCTATAAAAAACAAATAACCTATGCTGCTACCCATTCCCGTCAGGGCAACAAAGACCGAACCGTATGAAAAACCTTTGATAAAAACACATATGTAAATACCTACGAAGCCAAACATCGTTAAAGACATTAGCAACGAAAAGGCAATGAACTTAATGTATCCGGTAAAAGCAATATTAAAGGTTTTCCCTGAATCTGTACTATAATTTTTTACATTTTCTATGAAGTCATTTACATATAATCTTATTTCCTCTTCGCTTCCTGACGATATATTTACTACTGCAGAAAGTATAAAACCGGCAACAAAAACACATATAATCAATATGTATCCTTTTGCATTTATCTTGAGATTATTGAAAATCTCTCTTTTCAGTTTGTCTATCACAAAATCCCTCTTTTCTCATGTCATGTACCGCTTGTACAATATTCTATGTGAACAGAGGGACTTTAAGAACAATATTGAATTTTATTTGGAATACTTTTTTAAAAGTCTATCTTTCATATCCCAAAGTGTCGGGGATAAATCAACATAATATTTGTGAGGAAATTCAAAACGTTTAACCTCATCCCAAAGTCGTGATATTTCCTTTTCACAATGTTTTTTGATTTGGTGAACGTCAGGACTTTCGTATACTCTTTTTCCTTTATCATAAATTTGTACAGTCAGAAGTTCAACATCAAAATTAGTGATTGTTTTTCTTTTCCATGTGTGCTCAGGATCAAAAATTTCATAGGACATATTAGAATCAATTGTTTCATCAAACAGCGTAATTACATCTGCAATAGCTTCTCCGCTTTCTCTTGAAAATAGTCTATAAACCTTTTTGAATCCAGGGTTAGTAATTTTTTCGGTGTTTTCGCTGATTTTGATTTTAGGTATAATTTCGCCATTTTTTTCAACTGCAGCAAGCTTATACACACCACCGAAGACAGGTTCTGACTTTGATGTTATAAGGCGTTCGCCAACACCAAAAGAATCAATCTTTGCACCCTGCAACAACGTATCACGTATAATATATTCGTCTAAAGAATTTGATGCAGTTATACCACAATCAGGATAACCTGCCGCATCCAACATTTTTCTTGCTTTTTTTGAAAGATAAGCTATGTCTCCAGAGTCTATTCTTATTCCTTTTGGACGTTTACCCATAGGCTTTAAAACTTCATCAAAGACCTTAATAGCATTTGGAACACCGGATTTTAACACATTATACGTATCAACAAGCAGCGTGCATGAATCGGGATATGTTTTTGCATAAGCACAAAAAGCCTCATACTCACTATCAAACATCTGTACCCAACTGTGTGCCATGGTTCCCAAAGCGGGAATTCCGTCATCACGCTCTGAAATTGTGCACGCTGTTCCGCAACAACCCGCAATGTAGGCAGCTCTCGCCCCGTGAATAGCACCTGAGTAACCCTGTGCTCGTCTAGAGCCAAATTCCATAACCGCTCTACCTTCTGCAGCACGTACAATTCTGTTTGTTTTGGTAGCAATCAAAGACTGATGATTTATAGTCAGTAGTATCATTGTTTCTACAAATTGTGCCTGAATTACCGGTCCCCTGACAGTAATGATTGGCTCATGTGGAAAAATAGGCGTTCCCTCAGGTATCGCCCAGACATCGCATTCAAACTTAAAATTTTTTAGATAATCTAAAAATTCATCGCAGAATATACCCTTATTCTTCAAGAATTCAATATCGCTATCACTGAATTTCAAGTTATCAAAATACTCTATAATTTGTTCAAGTCCCGCCATTATGGCAAAACCGCCGTTATCAGGAACCCGTCTGAAGAACATGTCAAAATATGCTATCTCATCCATAAGCCCGTGTTCAAAATAGCCGTTCGCCATTGTAAGTTCATAGAAATCTGTCAGTAGGGTAAGATTTTCTTTTGTCATTTTTCATGCCTCGTTTACTTTAGAATATCTTTTACTATTTTGTTCATATTGTTAATTTTTAAATCAATATTGCGACATACTTAAAATTCATACATAATTATGATATCACATTTAGCTGTCATTTACAAGTTTTTAATTATAAAACTTTTTTTATATTTTATTTTACATATCAAATAAAATATGATATAATAATCAACGAACACAATTTGACCCAAAATATTATGTTGGAGGAGGCAAAATATGGAAAGAATTATTTCTGAAATCAAAAACACAGCAGATAAAGTTGCAAAAAAATCAGGAGAATTAGTTGAACTTTCAAAAGCAAAGCTCAATATAGCAAACATAAAAACAGACATTAGTTCAAATTACAAAATTCTGGGTGAAATGATTTATATTGCACAAAGGGATGAGGCTGAGGTAAACCCTGAGAGACTTGAAGAAATCATTTCAAAAATCGATTCACTATACGAACGACTTGCTGAGTTTAACGAAATAGCAAATGGTCTTATGAATAAAAAATTGTGTCCGGAATGTAATAAGACAACCGATTTAGACGCTTTGTTCTGTTCGGTATGCGGATATCATTTCACTGATACAGAGTAATATCTCTTTATTCTCAAACGTATATGAAAACAAATGCAACAGTACCAACAGTTGTGATTAAGCGTTTGCCCAGATATTACAGATATCTTAGTGAATTGTTAAGTCGCGACGTTTCAAGAGTTTCTTCTGCTGAACTAAGCAGAAAAATGGGTGTTACTGCATCGCAGATAAGACAAGATTTTAATTGTTTTGGAGATTTCGGTCAACAAGGATACGGATACAATGTAAAACACCTACATGAACAAATAGGCGAAATCTTAGGAATGGACAGACACTACTCTCTTATCATTATCGGTGCCGGTAATTTGGGTCACGCCCTGGCTAATTACGCAGGTATAGAAAGAAGAGGTTATCGGATAATCGGAATATTTGATAACGATCCTGAAAAAATAGGAACAAAAATTAAAGACATTTCTGTATGCGATATAGCGAAATTAGAGGACTTCTGTCAGGAAAATCAAGTCGATATAGCTGTTTTATCCATACCCAAATCGGAGGTTAAGGAAATTACTAACAGACTTGTAAGTGTTGGCATTAAGGGATTGTGGAACTTCTCTTATGCTGAGCTTGAAACTCCTGATGATATAGTTGTTGAGAATGTACATCTTAGTGACAGTCTAATGAGACTTTCTTACAAAATAACACAAGAATAACTTATCGGCCTGCTCATGCAGGCCACGTTTGCGCCTGTAGCTCAGTTGGATAGAGTGACAGACTCCGACTCTGTAGGTCGTGCGTTCGAATCGCATCAGGCGTGCCATAACAATAAAACTCCATGTCTTGTTGCATGGAGTTTTATTGTTGATTTTTGCGTTATATTGTGGTATTATGATGATATCAAAAATCAGGAGGACATTATGAAAATAGTTTATCTGGATGCAAAAACCATTGGCGACGATTTAGATATTTCCTGTATCAGCGAACTCGGAGATGTAGTTATATACTCCAATACGCCTCAGGATGAAGTGAAAAATGTAATTGCCGATGCCGATGTTATAATAGTTAATAAACTCAAACTCAACCAAAACAATTTGAAATATGCATTAAAATTGAAACTTATTTGCATAACTGCAACAGGATTTGACAACATTGATGTGGAATATTGCAAAACACACAACATCGCTGTATGTAATGTTGTCGGATATTCATCACACAGTGTTGCACAACTGACTGTAACCATGGCTTTGAATCTTTCGATGAAAATGTCAGATTTTACAGATTATGTTCAGGACGGAAGTTATTCAAATAGTGGTATTGCCAACAAACTAACCCCTACTTTCCATGAATTACACGGAAAAATTTGGGGTATTGTAGGATTAGGTGCCATAGGAAGACAGGTTGCGGATGTTGCACAGGCATTAGGATGTAAGGTGATTGCATTTAAACGTACTCCCGATAATACTATCCCCTGCTGTAACCTATCATATCTTTTCAAAAAAGCCGACATAATATCTGTCCATTTGCCACTCAACGAAGAAACACGTGGTATAGTTAACAAGGAACTGATATCTCTGATGAAGGAAGATGCAATCTTAATAAACGTTGCTCGTGGTGCCGTGACGGATGAACAAGCCTTAGCCGATGCTGTTTTAAACAACAAAATCGGCGGCATCGGAGTAGATGTATATTCAGAGGAACCCTTCTCTAAAAATCATCCATTTTATCAGCTCATAGGCAATAAAAAAGTATATTTAACACCTCATATGGCATGGGGTGCATATGAAGCACGTATGCGCTGCATAGAGCAAGTAGCAGAAAACATTAAGGCCTTTTACAGGGGAGAGATTAAAAACAGATTAGACTTATAATAAAAAATACGACGCTTTTAAGCGACGTATTTTTTATTATTTAAATGATACAAAGTCGTAACTTCTTAAAATTTCGAAATATTTTGCTAATCTTTCATACAACGGATTAGCTTCATCACCAAATTCTTTCTCTATATCTTTTCCTATATCAATTATTGACTTTACCCCATCAATTTTACTCCAGACAAAACTCCCGAATTTATCAAGATGGATGTAGCTGATTTTTGGTTTTTTCAGGATTTTCTGTGCTATTTTATTTGCAAGTCCCCTGTTTTCAATTTCAAGGGTAATAATATTTTTTTCGTCAACAGAAAAATTCATTACATTTCTCTTTGGAATTTTTTCTAAATAATTTTCAGAAATTGTATTTTTTCTTTTCATGTTATTTTCTCTTCTTCCAAAGCGAGAATTTTAAAACAGTTAAAATAATAATTGCAAATAGCACAATACCACCGATATTCATCACAGTTGAAGGAATTGCAAGTTTTGCTGATAAATCAATTGCAGAACCTACACCAAATACTGCCAGTAATGCCAAAGCTATACCAACAAGACCTTCACCTGCAATCATGCCTGAACAGAAAAGCACACCATCGTTAATTATTGTCTTCTTTTCTTCTTCGTTTCTCTTGATTTTATCAAGAACTAATCTGAGAACACCACCAACCATAATGCATGCATTAAGCTGAACAGGCAGATATACACCTATAGCAAAGGGTAATACAGGAATACCTATAAGTTCAACTACAACCGCAATGAATACACCTGTAAACACGAGTGCCCAGGGGAGATTTCCTTCCATAACACCCTCTATAATCAACTTCATAAGAGTTGCCTGAGGTGCACCTAATTCTTCGGAACCAAAACCCCATGCACTATCAAGTAAATACAAAGTACCACCAATAGCAAAAGCTGCTGCAATAACGCCTATAAGCTCGCCTATCTGTTGTTTTTTAGGTGTAGCACCCAAAAGGTATCCTGTCTTTAAATCTTGTGATGTATCACCTGCAATGGCGGATACAATGCATATAATTGAACCAATAGCAATAGCACTTGTCATACCCGCTATACCCTGCATGCCTGTAATTTTTAATATGAGTGTGGCAATCAGCAATGTTGCAATAGACATGCCTGAAACAGGGTTGTTACTACTCCCTACAAGACCTACCATTCGTGAGGATACAGTGGCAAAGAAAAATCCAAATACCACTACTATTACCGCACCTAATAAGCTTACAGGAATAGCAGGAACAAGCCAAACTGCTAAAGTTAAGATTGCTATAGCAATTAAAACTATCTTAAGACTCATATCATTTGCTGTACGCTCTGTTGATGTATTGGCACTACCTGCCATACTCTTCATTGCACCGCCGAAAGTTTTAATAATCAACGGTAATGATTTAACAAGGCTGATAATACCTCCCGCAGCCAATGCACCTGCTCCAATGTATCTTATGTAGGAGCCCCATATTGCACCTGCTCCTCCCTCGGCATAAATTGCACTTATAGGTGATGTACCGGGATAAAGAATAATATCCGCACCGAAAAGTACTATTAAGGGAATGAGAACAAGCCAGCTTAGAACACCACCTGCAAACATATATGACGAAATGCGTGCACCACAAATATAACCTACACTCATTACCGCAGGATAAATCTGTGTTCCTATTTCACCTGCAAAGCCCTTTACATGGAACGAAATTTCGCCCGCAACCAACTTTAAACCATCAATAATAAATTTAAAAAATGCAGCAAATCCCATACCTGCAAATACAGTTGATGCGTTTGCACCACCCTTTTCACCTGCAAGAAGAACCTCTGCACAAGCAGTACCTTCAGGATAAGGAAGAATACCATGTTCCTTTACAATCAAAGCATTACGTAATGGCACCATAAAAAATACGCCCAACAATCCGCCGATTAAGGCAATAAGTGTAATTTCTATAATACCAGGTTTGTCTGCCTTGCCTTCTGCTGCCCATAAGAATAGCGCAGGAAGTGTAAAAATTGCCCCTGCAGCTAAAGATTCACCTGCAGAGCCTATTGTTTGTACGATATTGCTTTCCAATATTGAATTTTTACGCATTAAAACCCTAATAACTCCCATTGCAATTACCGCAGCAGGGATAGATGCAGAAACAGTCATACCAACGCGTAATCCGAGGTATGCATTTGCTGCACCAAAAATAACCGCAAGAAGTATGCCCATTACTATTGATGTAACAGTAATTTCCGGGGTAATCTTATCTGCAGGAACATAAGGTTTAAATTCTGTCTTCTTTTCCATAATATCTCCTTTATCAAAATAAAATCGCATAAATTATATCATATTTTCGATAACATGTCCACTAACAAATCAAAAAACTGTTTCATTGACGATATACTTAATCTCTCATTTACAGTGTGCATATCATAAATATCAGGACCGATAGAAACACAATCAACATCTTCGATTTTTGATGATAAAATGCCACACTCAAGACCTGCATGAATAGCAAGTATATCCGGCTTGCTATTGTAAATCTTCTCGTATGCTTTTACATATTCATCACGAAGTACCGAATTTTCTTTATATTCCCAAGGCGGATAATGACCAAAAACTTCAATGTCACATCCGTTGTAGGTAGCAAGGAGCGTCAATCTTTCTTCCAAAAAGTCTATGGCTGTTTTTCTGTTACTTCTAAGAACAAAATGAAGCACTATTCTCTCTTCTTCTGTATTTAACACACCTAAATTA
>JAZNWB010000065.1:0-14864 GCA_045593125.1 Congzhengia sp.
ATAGCAGCATAACCGCCTAAAAATGCAAAAGATGAGCCTAAAAATGCAGGTACTTCCATTTTTGTAAGGAAGTGGAACAGTAATGTGCCAAGACCTGCCATAAGAAGTGTTGTTGCGATGTCTAGGCCTGTTAAGAGGGGAACCAAAACTGTAGCTCCGAACATTGCGAACATATGCTGAAAACCAAGAACCAACATTTTACCCTTACCAAGGGTACGAGCATCATAGATGCCGTCATTTGTAATGTTTGCCATAATAACTCTCCTTATATCAAATTAAATTTAAAAATAAAAGCCCTGTCGCAGGTGCGACAGGGCGAATTAACGCAAAAAACAATAAAACACATTCGTCTTGCCGATGACCTGCATCCGTACAAAGACTTTTTATTTCATTAAATTTATTCTACCATAACAAAAAAAGTTTGTAAATAGTTTTTTGTATTTATTTGTCGTTAATATATCAATTTATATTTATTTATCAGGATATAACAATAATTCTGATTCTGCCGCCTGAAGTAATTGCTTTGTCTTGGTAAAGATTTGCAGAATGACTTGATTTTATTTCATTTAATTCATCAATGGTCAGCATTGTATATTCGTATGATTTTTTCTGGTAAATCTGTACATTATCTGCCATAGTATATGTTTTTCCGTCAACTGTAATTTCAGAACCTGTGATATCTGAAATTTTACCTGTTGTGGTTTTAGTTAATGGAGATAAAGATGTAACACTTCTTCCGTCGGCTGATACTATCTTTACTGCCTGACCTGTTGACACTGAAAAGGCCTTGTTCTGCGTTGAAATGGTCGCTATATTGCCATTTGAGATATATTGGTAGCTACCTGATACAGACATTGACGAAGAATTGCTTTTTGCACTTGTCAGTATTCCGTAAGTGTGCATGTCCCCTGTAATATCTTCTAATATAAGGGAATCTATCTCGCCGTCAGAATTTTTTCCCGCATAGAGAATTGTGCTAGTAGGAAGTGTAATTCCGTTTAATCGTTGCGGGAAAACGGAGGAAACACATGCTTTTTCGTATGATGTAGTAGTGCTTACCTCTATAATTTTTACATCAGGAGCAACGATATCTGAGCCTAACTTATGGACAGATGATGTCCAGGTAAATTTGCCTGAAATATTGTTATTTGTTGCATTCCCGGAAACTGTGGCAGTGCCGTTATTTAGTGTCACAGAAACAGCTCTGTTAAGCATAGAACTGTAATCCTTGTTTGTTATATATTCACATGCCTCGCCTGACGGCAGAATAACCTTTACATAAGGTTTTGTAACTGTGGAACCTGATACAGTAGTCTGTTTGGTGCCTGATTCTGTCAAAAAGCCGTAAACCTTATCTGATAACTGTGTATTTGTGGCAACATCTGCAATTTTTCCTGATTTTCCAAGGAGAAGAGTAACTGTATCACCCAAATTGAAGGAGCCGCTTGAAGAAAGCTTTGTAAAAGCATCAACACCCTCAATGCTATACGTGACACCCGAAACAGTAACAGATGTTGGAGCGTCCTTGTTAGGTTTTGCATCCTCGTAAATGCCTGTAACCTTTTTGGAGTATACAAGTGCGATATCCAGTTCCTCGAGGTAATACACTATATCGTTTGTACGTACATCTGAAACCGAGGATTTTACACCGTCACGCATGACTGTAAGTGATGTACTGTCGGTTCCGAATGACGAGTACCAGGTCGGTGACTTAACAGTTAAAGGTCCCTGTGTTGAGCCTTTGGTGCATAAAATGTAGTCGATATCGCCGTTTGATTTGTAGCTGATTCTTAGTGTATCACCCATTTCAAGAGTTGAAAGGGCGGAGCTTGCTGAAATTTTGGCAGAGTCCATATAAAATACAGTGCTACTATTAATGTCTACCTGAGAAAATGCTCCGTTTTTGTAGGTTACGATGCCGTTTCCTAAAGCAGAATAAACCATACGTACGTCTGTCCCTGATGAAGGTATCCCCTGAGGAATAAATGATACAACAGTATCTCCACCTCGGAGGACAAGACTTCCTCGTCTGCCTATCATAGAAGTATTTAATGTATCGGTAAAGTTGTATGTACCCGCTGATGTGTAGATTTTTCCCTCAGGCACGTTTGCGTCTTCTTCCATTGTTGAAATTAAGACAACATCATCTATGATTGTTCTGTTAAAATCAGAGAGCAGTATTGCTTGAGAGTTTTTCTGTTTAGTATTTAAGGTATTGTAGGCCATTGTAGCAACATCACGTCTTGTAAGTTCATCACCGATGGATTTTGGAATGTTATCTAAGATACCTAAGTTCTTTGCAATACCTACCTGACCATCAGGCCACGAAGCACCAAAATCTTCGTCAGTATAGCCTAAGACTCTTAAAAACATTGTAGCCGCTTCTTCGTATAACACTGTGTTGTTGGGACGAAATGTTGCATCTAAATAGCCTTTACAAAGTCCATTTTGTACGCCGACTGTCACGAAAGGTGCTGCCCAGTGCCTGTATGTTACGTCTGAAAATGGTGATGTTTTGCTGCCTGTTGCAACGCTGTTGCGATGAGGGGATGATGCAACTGCAATTTTTGTGCACTCAGCACGGGAAACAAGGTCATCATACCTCATGTTTCCGTCAGGGTCTCCCTGCATTATTTTAAGCTCTGCAAGCATTGATGCAACGTTGTCTGAATAAACAGGTGCAGCACTCACAGAAACGGAACTCAATATAAAAACTGTAATTATTAACGATAATATTTTTTTCATTGTATTTTCCTTTCTATTCAAAGCGCAAAGCATCTATGGGGTTAAGATTTGCAGCGTTTTTTGCAGGTAGAAGGCCGAAAATAATACCGATAGCAACAGATACTGAAAATGCAAGAGCAACTGCAAAAAATGAAGGAATAATCGTGATTTCCAAGAGCTTGCCCGCGAATATTGACACCACTGCTCCAAATACTATTCCAAGTATTCCTCCTACACCGCTGACTGTGGCTGCCTCTACCACAAATTGAGTTAAAATATTTTTTTTCTTTGCACCCAAGGATTTTCTTATGCCTATCTCACGCGTTCTTTCAGTAACGGTTACAAGCATTATATTCATAATACCTATACCGCCAACGAGCAATGAAATGCCTGCGATACACACTAAAGCTGCTTTCATTGTGCCTATGATACTGTTTAATTCATCAAGAATTTCCTGTGTGGCAATGATTTTAAAAAAGTCACTGCTTCCAAGTATTTCTGTCAACTCCTTTTGGAGCACAGATTTGGCTGTTTCTAGATTGTTAGCGTTTGCCATGGTTACTGTGTATGAGCCAATAGAACTGTTCCAGTTCATTTTTGAGGCAATTGTGTAGGGTATGTATATGCACTGGTCAGAAGAATTCTCAGATGAATCTGCTTTCTCTTCTAAAACGCCCACTATTGTAAAGGGTTCGCCATTTATCTTAATGGTTTCGCCGAGAGCCTTACCACGCTCGAAAAAAGTTTGTTCGTAGTACGTTCCTATAACACAGACCTTGAGCATTTTGTCAACATCTATAAACTGCAGGAATCTGCCTTGTTCTGTTGTCAGTTGGTTTATTTTATCATAGGTTTCGTCAATACCCGTAACTGTTGCACGCTCGTTTTCTGAAGAAGTTTTAGACTTTACCGTGGCATTTAGCGTAACGTTTGGAGTACAGTAGGTAAATAATTCAGGATTTTCGTCAATTATTTCATACATATCCTCAGGCTCTACGTATCTTGTACTGCCTCGGGAGGTGATGGCAACTGTGATGTTGTTCATACCGAAATTTTCAAAAGCGTCTGTTACCTGACCTGTAACGCCGTCCATAATACTGACTAGAATAATTACTGCACCAACACCGATAATAATTCCTAGCATAGTGAGAAATGAGCGGAGTTTGTTAGACATTATACTGTCGAAGGCGAGCCTTACTGTTTTTGTGAATTTCATACAGTCGCCTCCTTTTGTGTAAGAACTGTGGAGCGTATGATTGTATCCCCTGAGGGAAGTCCGTCGTATGTAATTTTTCCGTCGTGTATTCTGATTACACGCTTAGCGCGGGCTGCAATTGAATTGTCATGGGTAATCAGAATTATGGTATTTCCCTGTGAGTTTAATGTTATTAAAAATTCTATAACCTCAGCACTGGTTTTTGAGTCAAGTGCACCTGTCGGCTCGTCGGCGAGTATTACCGAGGGTGAACCTGCCAACGCTCTTGCAATAGACGCTCTTTGCTGCTGACCACCCGACAACTGCGAGGGCTTGTGATGGTATTTATCATCAATTCCCACACGTCGTAGTGCCTCCATAGCTCTCTCGTTTTGTTCTGATTCTTTTAGTCCTTTATACATAAGAGGGAGTTTAACATTGTCTAAAATATTGAGCTTTGGAAGCAGATTATATTGCTGAAATATAAATCCTAAGGTTTTGTTTCTTATTTCTGCCTGTTCATCGTCGGTCAGTTTGCTCACATCTGTTCCTTTTAGAAGGTATGTGCCCTCAGTTGGTACGTCAAGGCACCCGATAATGTTCATGCAGGTTGATTTTCCTGAACCTGACTGACCGATAATTGCCACAAACTCTCCCTCAAAAACGGAAAAGGAAACGCCATCTAAGGCACGAACCTCAGAATCGCCCATTTTATATATTTTGTAAATGTTCTGGAATTCTACTAAGGGTCTTTTGTCCATATTAACGCATACCTCCGGACATTCCGCCATTTTGTCGATTGCTGCCCATACTGCCTGACGACATATCGCCCCTGTCTGATGGCATACCACCTGAGGGCATTCCGCCGCCCATCATATTTCCGTGCATAGCACCCATCATACCGAATATACCGGAATCGGCAGCAGCTTGAATCTGTGGAGTGTACACTATATCGCCTTCTTTAAGGCCTGATTTTATTTCGATATATTGGTTGTTATATACACCTGTTTCCACTTTTACCGATTTATACCCTTCGGGTGCTTTATCATTTTCTTCTGTTTTTTCTCCTTTTACATAGACAATACCACCGCGATTTACTGCAGTAACAGGAACTGCCAAAACGCCTTTTGCCTGTGATGTGGTTATTTCTACATCAATATTCATTCCTGGAAGTAAGTCCTCGTCAAAATCTGTTATTACGATAGTAACGGGATAGGTTGTAACCCCGCCTGAGGTAGTTCCGTTTATTGAAACATTAGAAACCTCTCCGTGATAAATTCGACCTTCTACTGCATCAGATGTAATAATAACACTCTGACCGATTTCTACATTTTTGATATCAAGTTCATCTACTGACAGTTCGCATTCTAAACTTGACATATCATAGATTACTGCCATTTCGGTTGACATATTTGAGTTGTCCAGCTTGTCGCCTGCTTTTATATTTTTCATAACGACAGTTCCTGAAATGGGTGCAGTTATGGTATAGTCATCCAGTCTGTCCTGAGCGTTTTGCTTTGACAGTGCAGAGGAACGAAGTGAAAGTGAAGAGGATGTCAGATTATCTTCGACTGCATCTGAGTCTATGTGAACTAACCTTGTGCCATAGGACACCTTATCACCTTCTAATACATAAACCTCATCAATATCTCCTGAGGCTTCAGCTACAATAGTTTTTTCTGCTGCGTACTCAAAAGTACCTGAACTTGTACAGGCAAAACCGTTTATTTCTGCGGTTGCAGATTCTGTGTTCATTAATACACCCGGATTTTTAACGCTTATTTTTACTTTTCTTACTTTCGTATTTCCTGCTGCAGCAAAACCTGATGAGCTAACATCTGCAACTGTACCTGCAAGAATTTCACCATTTGATGATACTCTGACAGAAGCCGCATCTCCACGGGAGAAGTTCTCCGCATCCGCATCATTAAAGGTAACTGTAAGGTTAAGTGTGGAGTCATCATAAATATCTGCAATTTTTGTGCCTTGTGAAACAGAATCGCCACGTTTTACGTACAGATTTTTAACTGTACCTGAAATTTTTGACTTCACAGTAAGATTTGCGTAATTTTCTGCTGCTTTATTATAATCTATTTGAGAACGCTGATAGGAAATATTGGCATTTTCTATAGAAGTCTGAGCATCTGATGCATCAATTTCATAGAGAATATCACCCTCGTTTACTATATCGCCCTGTTCAAAGTTTGCACTTAACACATCCCCTGAAACAAGAGCAGTAATAGAATACTGGTCCTTAGGCATAACTACGGCAGAACCTGTGACAGAGGATGTGATGTCACGCCTTTCTACAGTTGTATCTACAGAGACTACTGACATGGCTTCTTTTGCGTTGCTATTCTTAATAGCAGAAACAACACCTGCAACGATTGCAACTAAAATTAAAATGGCGACTGCTGCCTGCCATTTTTTTATTTTTTTAAGGTCAGATATCCGAAAGTTTTTTATTTTATGTACCAGTTTTTTTGAGGTTTCTTTGAGATTCAGTTTCATTGCATTTTTCCTTTCATTATTGCTTATCATAATTATAATAACACGAAATTAAGTCAACACTATGAATAAAATGTGAATTTTATGCTCTATCTACAGAAAAAAACAAATTAAAATACTTTTCTTTTTAGATTTATTTTGATATACTGAATTTGAAGGAAGTGTACTTATGACCAACAAAAAGCTTATTGTAATATTTACTTGCGTTTTCTTTGCTTTTATAGTTTTAGCAATAATTCTCAGTAACATTCAGCCTGATGAGAGAATTGCTGTTGTTACAGTAGATGGCAAGGTATACAAAGAGGTAGATTTGTCTGTTGATGACACCTTTGTCGTAGTAACAAGTAAGGGTACAAATGAAGTGCGTATAAAAGACAATGCAATATATGTAGAAGAGGCAACGTGCCCTGATAAGCTTTGTGTAAGACATGGTATACTCAACAATAAATATGACTCTATTGTATGCCTGCCGCATAAGGTGGTAATAGAGTACAAAACTGCACCTGATATAGATGCAGTTGCGGGGAGGTAATCCATGAAACTTAAAAAAATGATGCACATTTCTATTTTGTCAGGATTGTCCCTCATAATATATGTTATAGAAAGCCAGATACCTCCGATAGTCCCAGTTGCGGGGGTAAAGCTTGGTCTTGCAAATGCGGTAACTCTTTATGCTAAGGTGACATTGGGTGCAAGGTCGGCTCTTTTAGTTTTACTGATGAAAATATTTTTGGGAAATCTTTTTACAGGGACTGCGGTGTCCTTGTTTTATAGCCTTTGCGGCGGAATATTGTGTTTTATGGCAGAAATAATAATGTTTAGACTGGTTAATGACATAAAACAGATGTGGGCAGTGTCCATAACTGGAGCAATATTTCATAACATAGGACAGGTTATAGCGGCGACTGTGCTGATGGGGACAGATAAAATTATGTGGTACCTGACTGTACTTATACCTGTGGGTATTATTACAGGTACATTTACAGGATTAGTTGCGACATATACATTAAGAGCGATGACAAACAAGAGGTAATTTATGAAAAGAATATTGGTTGTGCTTTTGTGTTGCGTGATTTTAACCTCATGCACGGGAAAGGATACAAAGTATGAGCGTACGATTTTTTCTATGGACACTCAGATAGAACTTGCAGTTTATGGTTCTGATGGGGAAAAAGCTTTAGACAAAGCAGAAGAAGAAATAAAAAGAATAAACGAAAAATACTCAGTTGCAAATCTGGAAAAAAGTGTGATGTCTCAGGATGAGGAAACTGTAGCACTGATAGAAGCAGCAGAAAAGATTAAGGAAAATACAAATGGTGCATTTGATATAAATGTTGCACCTATTATGAGAATCTGGGGATTTTATTCGGAAGAATTCGGTAAAAAAAATCACAGAGTTCCTACTCAAAGCGAGATAAATGAAGCGTTGGGTGCAGCAAGTGAGGGAGCATATTTTGATTTTGGTGCTATTGCAAAAGGGTATTGTGCCGACAAACTCTCCTGGCTTTTGCGCAGCGGAGGAGTTAAGTCTGCAGTTCTGTCTTTAGGCGGAAATGTTGCACTAATCGGTTCAAAGCCTGACGGAACTCCCTGGACAGTAGGAATAAAAAGTCCCTTTGATGAAGGACTATATGCAACGGTAAGGGTACAGGATACAATGGTTGTAACATCAGGGGATTATGTGAGATATTTTGAAGAAAACGGCAAGAGATATCATCACATTATAAATCCTGCAACAGGGTATCCCGCACAGAGTGATTTAACTTCAGTTACCATAATATCCAACAGCGGAGCAACGGCTGATGCGTTGTCTACGGCACTCTTTGTGATGGGAAAGGATAAGGCAATAGAATATTGGCGTAATAATAGAGAGTTTGAGCTTATATTAATAACAAAGGATGGTACCATACATAGTACTGATGGCATAGACATCGAAACAGAACATAAAATAGAAAAAATAAAAGAGCAGTGATTGGTTTAAAATCACTGCTCTTTTATCATTAGTTTTTATTTATTCTTTTTGTAGAAAGGAATGCTCAAAAGCATTATAACTCCGCCGATGATTAAGAATGCAAATGTGGGTGTCCAACCATGTGAAACTACAAGTGCAACAACCATGAAGAGGCATCCTAAAATACTGAGTGTGGGAACTACAAATCTCTTTACAGGATGTAAATCCTTTTCCTTTTTCATCATCATAACGAAGATGGGGATATAAAGTGCGTAAATTGATACGATTGATAATTCTGATGAGTCAAATGCCAAGGGTCCGAACCAGTTATCTGTAAGGTTAGCACCGTAGAAGAACATGAGCCAGAGTGCTGCTAACAATAAACCGATTACTGATGAGTTTGTAGGCATATTTGTGTGCTCGTCGAGTTTACCAAACATTTCAGGCTTAGGACCTGTGCCACGTGCTGAAAGTGAGTAGATGCTTCTTGTTGTTGCAACCATAAGGCCGTTTAATGTACCAAGACATGAGATAACAACTACAACCATTAAAGCTGTGCCTCCGAATGAACCGAAGAGGTTAGAGAATGCAAGTTTAACACCTGCTTCGCCCTGTTCGATAAGTGCCGCATTTGTAGCACCGCCTGCAAGACCTGTGTAGTAAAGTATGTAAACAACAATTACGATAATCATACCAAGTGTTAAAGCTATGGGAAGATTTTTCTTTGGGTTTTTGAGCTCTGCATTGATACTTGTTGCTATAATCCAGCCGTCATATGCAAATGCACAAGCTGCAACTGCGGTAAATAGTGCAACGCCATATCCACCTTCTGGAACGATATTAGCTGTTGCGAAGTTTTCAACTGTAAGACCATTTGAAAGACCGACAATCAAACCTACAACTGCTGTTAAAAGTAAAGGAATAAGCTTAATAATTGTTGTAGAAACCTGGAACTTACCTGCGATAATGGGTGAGAGTGTGTTAAGTGCATAAAAAGCAACCATAAACACAAAGGCAATAACCATTACCTGAGGACCAACAATATCAAAACCAAATAGTACACCTGCATAGCGGGCAGATACCCAAGCGAGAACAGATGTTAAGCTGGGGTAGTAAATAAAAGCCATAAACCATCCCATAAAGTAAGCATACTTTTGGCCTACTGCGTTTTCTGCGTAGTCAACAATACCGTTAACTTTTAAGTAACGTGTGGCTAAAATCGCAAATGTGTAAGCACACACCAAAACGATTAAACCACCTAAAACCCAGGCACCAATACCTAAAGGAAGGTTGCCGCCTGTTGCAGAAAGGACTTTTTCTGCTTTAAAGAATACACCGCTACCAATAACGATGCCCACTACCATTGCGATAGCAGTAAGAAGGCCATATTTTTGTTTTAACTCCTGCATAATATTTCTCCAATCTTTAAATAAAGTAGTGCAATACCATTATTATAATATCACAAAACAAAAAACAGGTCAAGAAATTATAACCATATTTTTTGTAAATAACTGCCATTTCGACTTTTTTACCCCGTATTTTCTCTTTTACACACTTTTTTGTCGAAGGCTTGTAATTGAATTGTAACATAAGATACTATATAATGTGTATTGTCAACAAGTTAAACACAAAATATCAAAGGGAGTAAGTAAATGAGTAACAGAAAAAACGTAAGGAAAGTGGTAGTCAATATCACTGAAGAAGAAAAGAGAAACTTTATTTTAGAGTACAGTATTCTTGAAAAAGAAATTTATATCGAAGGTGCGGCTGCTGCAACCTATGGTATAGAAGTCTTGAAAAGAGAAAAAACAGACATCGGAACGCTAAGGGTGGAATACAGAAAAATATTTGACATATTCTGCACCGAAGAAGAAGCGATATCTGCCATAAATCTCATGGCAGACAATACAGTAACACCTGTATCCTGCCACGATATAGTTGAACAACTGATAGGAACAGATGAAATTGAATGTGAAGAGTACGAAGTAATTGCAGTATGACAAGAACACCGCCGGAAAAATTCCGGCGGTGTTCTTGTCATATTAGGAAACTTTGTCCAATATAATATTTTAGACACCTAAGAGGAGGGACTTATATGAAAAATGAAGGTTATTATCCTGTTGAAAGAGTACGTACAAGCACTGCGAATAAAAGTACGAGTATCCCTTTTGCAAAGACATTAAAAACACAAGTATTTTTGTGTATTTCGCTTGTTGTAGTATTGGGAATAATAAGCGTCACCTCGGAGGGAAAATTTGAAAGAACAAAAAATACAGTAAAGCTTGTACTCACACAGGATACAGATGTAGTCGGTTATCTCAACAAAATAAAGTCAATATTTACAACAGAAAAAAATATAGATAATATGTCTCCTGTGGCAGAGTTTATTAACCCTGCACCAGATGGCACTATTTCGGCGGGGTTTGGAGTTCAGGATGCAAACAACAGTGGATTTCATTATGGAGTAGATATAAAAATGGATTCACAAAAAAGCATTCTTTCTGCCGCTACAGGAGAAGTTACAGAAATTGCAACAAATGAAGAACTGGGTACATATATAATTATCAAGCACAGCGACGAAATATTTACAACATATGCACGCCTTGGGGAGATTCTGCCTGATGTGGGTGAGGCAGTTGAGGGAGGCAAAGCAATTGCCAGAGTTAATGATACAGACAATACATTTTATTTTGAAATAAGACGGAGTGATACATATTTAGACCCTACTGAATTTATTGATTTCGGTGAGAAAAAATGATAAGAATAACAAAATTTTTATATATTCATATACTGCTTGCACCAATGCTGATTTTAGCTTTTGTATTAAAAAGTCAGACTACCTTCTTTATATGCTTTGGTGTGGTGCTCTTGCATGAGCTGTTTCATCTGTTTTCGGCATTAATTATGGGTGTTAGGGTAAAGTCAATAATTATTTTACCCTTTGGAATGACTTTGCGTCTTGATGAGAGAGTAATAAGATGCCCGAAAAAAGAAATCTTTATTGCTGCAGCAGGGCCTGTATCTAATGTGCTGATGCTGATTTGTGCAGAGTATGTACTGAAAACTCAGGGAGGCAATCTTAACCTGTTGATATTTGCTGTTGCAAACTGGTCAGTGCTATTGTTAAATTTAATACCTGTGCCGCCGTTGGATGGTGGGAGAATTTTGCGGGCAATTGCAATATACCGCTCAGGGCTTGTTGCGGCAAGCAGAAGAATGTATAAGATTTCGCGTATCTTTGCAGTAATTATTTGTTCTTTGGGAATTGTTTTAATGGTAATTTCAAAATCAAATCCAAGCCTTTGTGTAATAGGTGCTTTTTTGATATTTTCACTTGTTGAGGAAAAAAGAAATGCAGAAATCCTAATAGCATCAGAGTTAATAAGAGAAAAAGAAAAATTCCGTGATAAAAATCTTATCCCCAGCAACATTATCACCATAAAGGAAAACACCCCTGCTGCTCACGTTATCAGAAAGCTTAACCTGAGCACCTTTTATGTGGTGTATATAGTGGATGAAAACATGAAAATAATAAAAACCGCAACGGAAAGTGATTTTATCCGTGCGGTTAAAAAATACGGCTATTCAATTTGTGCTGCAAGGGTCTAGTTAATAAGAATGAATAATAAGGCCAAAAATAAGAGCTTATCACGACAACCTGTAAGATAAAGCACTGCAAGTAAACCTAAAATCAGAGTTTTGTCCTTATCAATTTTTGGTGATAAGGCTTGCTCCTTTTTAACGCAAGGGACTTCGCTACACTCTGCATGTGGTTTGGGCTCACGTCTTACAGGTGTTGTAAAATTATTTTTTGAGTTATAGTAATTTGTAACCATTATATCAGTTTTTCACCACCTAATTTTTCAGCAATACGGGCGAGCTTTAAAAGCTGTACCGCACGGTCTACCTTACCTCTTTTATCGTCAGATAAAAAAGGTTTTAAATCGTTTAATAGCTTTGCACGTTCATCTTCTTGATTTAATTCGGAAAAAACGCTGCCAAGTTTCATTATCATATCAAGGTCCAATGGGTTTTCCTGAGATGGTGTAGGAGAAGGAGTATCCTCGACATCGTCCGTGGAAATCAGTGACAAAATCTCAGACAGTCCGCTCATCAAATCCTTTTCTTCTGACATTTTACCACCTCTTAAAAAAGTTTTTTCAATTGCTGAAGAACTTCGGGGTTGTTTTTTATTTCTGCCAGCAATTTATTAATGTCTACGTTTTTTAATTTTTCCTGAATTTCAGGATTTTCTGCAAGCTTTGCTAATTTATCCTTGTCGATGCTTTTAAATAATGAATCCAGATTCATACTAATTTCCATAGCCTTTCTGCCCACTAAATAGTAATTTAAAAATATACGCACTTTTTTGTGGGCAGATAAGGCGTATAATGGAAATTATGCACAACGCCGTTTTCGTATCGTATACGATACGAAAATTTCGGCGGTGCAATAAATTCCGTTGGAGTGATAACGTGATATTTCACGTTACCACTCCTTTTGATACATTATATGCGACCATTTCTCACTTCTTGACAAACAAATTCATATAATGGATTGAAAGAAGGGAAGTTATGATATATTTAGATAATGCGGCAACGAGCTTTATAAAACCTGAAAGTGTTATAAGAGCCGTATGCGAAACAACATATAAGAATAGTGCAAATGCAGGCAGAGGGGGATATAGTGCTGCTATAAAATCCTCTGAAATTCTGTATGAAACGCGAGAAAAACTGGCTAGTGTTTTTAATATTAATAATCCTGAAAGAATTGTATTCTGTAAAAACACAACCGAGGCTCTGAATTTCGGCATAAAGGGAATAATGCATAAGGGCGGTCATATAATCACTACCTCAATGGAGCATAACTCCGTAATAAGACCTATAAAAGCGTTGGAGCAAAACGGAGTTTTTTGTTCTGTTTTGCAAGGAGATGAGAATGGCAACATAGATGTAGAAAAACTTGAAAAAATGATAAAACCACAGACAAAGATGATAGTAATGACGCACTCGTCTAATGTGTGTGGAAATATTTATAATATAGAAAAAGCAGCAGAAATTGCCCGTAAACACAGAGTGCTTTTTATGGTAGATGCGGCACAAAGTGCGGGGAGCTACCCTGTTTTTGCCGATAATATAGACTTGCTTGCATTTCCCGGCCACAAAGGCTTGTTGGGTCCTATGGGTACAGGAGGACTCTATGTAAGAGAGGGTGTAAATATAAAACCGCTAACCGAGGGGGGTACTGGCAGTCTGTCGGAAAGCTTGTTGCAGCCTGACTTTTTCCCCGATATGCTAGAAAGCGGAACACAAAATGTGCCAGCTATTGCAGGACTTGGTGCCTCATGTGATTTTCTGCTGAAAAACGGAATAGAAAATATTCATAATTATGAAAAGGAGTTGCGGAAGCGTTTTGAGGAAAAAGCTTTGAATATGGAAAATGTCGAAGTTTATGGGGGTAATCATAAAACGGCAATTACAGCTATGAATATAAGGGGTGTGGATTGTATTGAAGTAGCACAAAGGTTAGCTGATGATTATGGTATATGTGTACGTTCAGGGCTTCATTGCGCAATACTTGCACATAAGACACTGGGAACGCAAGATACAGGATGCGTGCGATTCAGCTTTGGTTATTTCAACACACCCAAAGAAATAGATGTAGCAGCGGACGCGGTTTATAAAATATCAAAAGATTTACAGAAATGTAAGAATTAAACCGTTGACTTTAGCCAATAATAGTGGTAGAATTAACGGTGCACAAATGAATATGGGGATGCAACGGTTTCGACGGGAAGAGCGAACACCCAAGAGCGGGTAGTGGTGCGGAGCCACTTTAAAATCCGTATTTTTAAATATAATCGACAATAACAGATTAGCTTACGCTGCCTAAAATTAGGTGGCTGCTCTTTAACCGATTACCGCACCGGTTAAAAGGGTATCATTTAAGCGGTGAACGTGAGCAATCAAAGCTTTGCGATTGCCATGACCTATGAAGCTACCAAACTGTCAGGTTTGTTTGTGAACCGGACAGGGCGGGAACTTTAATCACAAACTGCACCCGGAGTGCTTGGGTCGGAACTTTTTTCGGACAGGAGTTCAACTCTCCTCATCTCCACCAACAACAATAACCACGCATTTGGCGTGGTTATTGTTGTTTATAGAAAGAGAGTTGAACTCCGAAAGGCAAGAGCGATTAAATAAAACAGTCCTGTGGACTGTTTTATAAGCGAGTGGTGCGGTTCGGGTACCGAAAGGCGTAGACTTTGGGTCGAACCGCAGGTGTGTGCAAAGCACACGAACTCTCCTCATCTCCACCAACAACAATAACCACGCCAAATGCGTGGTTATTGTTGTCTATAGAAAGCGAGTTGAACTCCGAAAGGCAAGAGCGATTAAATAAAACAGTCCTGTGGACTGTTTTATAAGCGAGTGGTGCGGTTCGGGTACCGAAAGGCGTAGACTTTGGGTCGAACCGCAGGTGTGT
>JAZNWB010000066.1:0-22257 GCA_045593125.1 Congzhengia sp.
GGAGAAGCGACCGTCGTTGTAGGTGCAAGATCTGCCATTTTTGCCCCCATTAAAAATATAGGTGTTATAGTCATTGACGAGGAACACGAAACAAGCTACAAGGCAGAAAACGCTCCCACATATCACGCACGGGACATTGCACAATTGCGGTCACGCATGAATAATGCCGTATGCATTTTAGCATCGGCAACTCCGTCTGTTGAAAGTTTTTATAAGGCAAATTCAGGCGAGTATAAATTACTTACACTCAGCCATCGTGCAACAGGTGCCACCTTGCCTGAAATTATAGTTTCAGATATGCGAGAAGAGTTAAAATCAGGGAACCGCTCATGTATCGGCAGTACCTTAATGGAGGAAATTCAGAAAAACCTAGACGCAGGCGAGCAGACGATACTGTTTTTAAACAGACGCGGATTTTCCACATTTGTTTCCTGCCGCTCATGCGGTTACGTAGCAAAATGTAAAAACTGCGACATAACCCTTACCTATCACAAAAGCCGCAACACACTTACCTGTCACTATTGTGGCTACACTATTAAAAAACCTGATAAATGCCCCGAATGTGACAGTAAGTTTATAAAAGAATTCGGCACAGGCACCCAAAAGGTGGAAGAAGAATTAAAAAATCTTTTCCCCGAAATGTCCGTTATCAGAATGGACGTTGACACCACAGGAGCAAAAAGCTCACATCAAACCTTACTTTCCCGTTTTGCTGAAGAAAAAACCGATGTGCTATTGGGAACTCAGATGGTGTCAAAAGGTCTTGACTTCCCCAATGTAACGCTGGTAGGGGTACTAGCTGCTGACCAGAGCTTAGGCATCGATGATTTTCGTGCTAACGAGAGAACCTTTAATCTTATTACTCAGGTTTGCGGCAGAGCAGGTCGTGGCAAAAAACACGGGAGGGCTGTAATTCAGACATATATGCCTGAAAATCAAACCTTGGAATTATCAAAATCTCAGGACTATCTGAGCTTTTATAAAGAAGAAATTCAGTTAAGGCAAAGTCTTAACTTCCCGCCATTTTGCGATATAGTTTCCGTGCTTTTAACAAGCGAAAATGAGCAAATTTTACACGATTACGCTCAGAATATTGCAAAATCACTCCATCAGGTTATGACACACGATGCAGGCGGGTATTATGAGATTTTAGGTCCTGCCCCTGCATCAATTCCAAGAATAGGCGGAAAATATAGAATTAGAATATGGGTAAAATGTACTCTTGACGAAAAATGTACCAACATTTTTTCAAGGCTCAGAAATTATCATATAAAACAGGGAAATAATATAAATATGGTTATAGAGAACAATCCCTATAACACTTTGTAGGAGGAAACTATGGCAAAGAGAAATATATTGACGGTAGATACAGACAACGAAACATTAAGAAAGAAATCTCGTGAGGTAGAGCGTATTGATGAACGTATCATTATGCTTTTAGATGATATGGCAGAAACTATGTATGATGCCAATGGCGTAGGATTGGCCGCTCCTCAGGTGGGTATATTAAAGCGTGTGGTTGTAATTGATGTAGGTGACGGACTTATAGAGCTTATAAATCCCGTAATAACCTATAAAAAAGGCGAACAGATTGACGCAGAGGGGTGCTTATCTGTTCCGGGAAAATCGGGTACTGTTTCACGTCCTGAAAGGGTAATGGTAAGAGCACTCGACCGCAACGGAAACGAAATCAATATCGAAGGCAAGGGGTTACTTGCCCGTGCTCTGTGTCATGAGATTGACCACCTGTCAGGAACTCTCTACACAGACCACGTTATTGCATATTTAGAAAACTAAGGAGGGTGACGCTATGAGAATAGTTTATATGGGTACACCGGACTTTGCTGTGTTGCCTCTAGAAGCACTTCATTCTGATGGTCACGAAATCGCTTTAGTTGTTACCCAACCCGACAAGCCAAAGGGTCGCGGTCACAAATTGCAGGCTCCACCTGTCAAAGAATTTGCACTTTTGCATGACATCCCCGTATATCAGCCTGAAAGTGCCAAGACAGACGAAGCTTATGAATATTTAAAGTCTTTTGATGCTGATATTTTCATAGTTGCGGCATACGGACAGATTTTACAACAAAGAGTTTTAGATATCCCTAAATACGGCTGCGTTAATATCCACGCTTCCCTCTTGCCGCAATACCGCGGTGCCGCTCCCATTCAGTGGAGCATAATCCGCGGAGAAAAGGTCACAGGCGTTACCACGATGCAGATGAACGCAGGGTTAGATACAGGGGATATGTTAGTTAAAGAAGAAGTGGTTATATCATCTGACGACACTTGTGAAACACTTCACGATAAACTCGCCTTAGCCGGTGTAAATACAATACGCGAAACGCTAAAACAGATAGAGACAGGAACACTTTCTCCCGTTCCTCAGGACGACTCTCTTTCCTGCTACGCCCCTATGATAAGTAAGAAAACAGGCTATATAGACTTTTCCATGTCGGCAGAAGAGATATATAATCTGATAAGAGCCTTAAACCCTTATCCTTACGCATCAACTGTATATTCAGGCACACGATTCAAGGCAATTGCAGCAACAGTCGTTGCAGGAGATTTTTCAGGCAAAATTGGAGAAATCTTAGACGTTACAAAGGATGGAATTTTGGTTAAATGTGGCACGCACGCACTTTTAATTTCTGATGTGCAGTTTGAAGGTAAAAAGAAAATGCCAGTATCTGAATACATCAAGGGCAACACAATAGAAAAAGGAATAATCTTAGGAGAAGAATAGATGAAGATACCAAAAACCAACGCTATGCGAATGTTAGACCGAGCAAAAATATCTTACGAGCTTTTTACCTACGAAGTTGATGAAAGCGACTTATCAGGCACTCATGTAGCAGATGATGTGGGACTTCCCTACTCACAGGTTTTTAAAACCTTAGTTGCAAAAGGTGACAAGACGGGGCATGTGGTATTTGTGATTCCTGTGGATTGTGAGATTGACCTAAAAGCTGCAGCTCATTACTCAGGAAATAAGCGTGTAGAAATGATTGCAGTTAAAGATTTACTGGCAACGACAGGCTACATCCGTGGGGGTTGCTCGCCCGTGGGAATGAAAAAGCAGTTTCCCACATACTTTGACTCCTCCGTTACAAGGCACGACCGCATTGCAGTAAGCGCGGGAGTGAGAGGTTGTCAGATGTTTTTAGACGCAAAAGAATTAATAGAGTTTACAAAAGCACAAATAAAAGAGGTTATCCGTTAGGGCGACTGCCCTCGGATAACCTCTTTTTGTTTATAACAATATTCTCTTTACTTCTGCATTGAGCTTATCGATTAAGGCATTGCCCTCTTCCATGCTTTCGCAGGGAACAGAATAATAAAACTTAATCTTAGGTTCTGTGCCTGACGGTCTTACTACCACAAAACCGCCACCTGACATTTCAAAATACATTACATTTGAAGGTTCGAAACCAATAGGTGTGACCCTTCCTGTTTCGTAATCTTCACGAGTATCCTTTCTGTAATTTCTGAAAGCAGAAAGTGTAACACCTGCAATTGCACGGAATGGTTCTGTTTCAACCTTATCCATTATAGCCTTAATCTGCTGCATTCCGTCAATGCCCTCTAATGTTACTGACACCACTCTTTCTACAACGTAACCATACTTTTTGTAAAGGTCAGACATAGCATCAGAAAGTGTTTTACCTTCACGCTTTAATACTGCAACCAGTTCACACAAAAGAAGCGTTGCTGCAACAGCATCTTTATCCCTTGCGTAAGTTCCGGGGAGACAGCCATAGCTTTCTTCGAAACCGAAGAGGTATTTGCCCGGGAGATTTTCATCCTCGTGCTTTTTTATAACTTCAGCTATAAACTTAAAGCCTGTATATACATCATAAAGTTTCACTCCGTAGTGATCTGCAATTCTCTGTGTCAGGTCTGTTGAAACTATTGACTTTACAATATAATCATCTGCACCGATTTCACCATTCTTTTCTGCTGATGAAAGAATGTAATCAGCTAAAAGTACACCTGTCTGATTACCTGTTAAAACATCATAGCTTCCATCAGGGTTCTTAACTAAAACACCAACACGGTCAGCATCGGGGTCTGTACCAAGTATTACATCTGCACCAATACGCTCTGCCTGTTCAATTGCAAGATAGAAGCCTTCTTTATCTTCAGGATTAGGAGATTTTACGGTTATGAAATCAGGATTTGGCTCTGCCTGCTCGGCTACTACATGCACATTTTTGTAACCAGCTTCTGCTAATACCTCTGTAACGGGTGTAAGACCTGAGCCGTGGAAAGGCGTATATACTATCTTGATTTCTTTTGCAGTATCCTCCGCCACATCAGGATTCTTGCGACATTTTAACACTTCTTTGAGGTACTCATCCCGCACGTCCTTGCCAATGATGTTTATGAGTCCTTTAGATTTTGCTTCTTCTAAATCCATCACAGAAACATCATTGAAAATATCCATATTATTAATATAATCTAAAACTACATTGGAGTCAGCAACGTTTAACTGTGCACCATCCGAGCCGTAAACCTTATAGCCGTTATATCTTGCAGGGTTGTGACTTGCAGTAATCATGATGCCATTGTAGCAGTTTAAGTATCTTACTGCAAAGGACAAAACCGGCACAGGATGAAGCATGTCAAACACATAAGTTTTTATACCTGATGCAGCTAAAACACAGGCGGACTCATATGCAAATTCGGGAGAAAAATGTCTTGAATCATAAGCAATTGCAACGCCTCGCTCCATTGCATCCTTACCACGGGATACGATGTAGTTGGCTAACCCTTGCGTTGCCTTTCTTACGGTGTATATATTCATACGGTTACTGCCCGCACCCAAAACACCGCGAAGACCTGCAGTACCAAATTCCAAATCTTTGTAAAATCTTTCCTCTATTTCTCGGGGATTGTCTGCAATTTTGTTAAGTTCTGCCTTTGTTTTTTCGTCAACTACAGGAGATGACAACCAGTATTCCCATTTTTTCATATATTCCATAACTAACACCTCTTTTAATATCATTCGCCGTACCAGGTGGATTCGTCGTCTGCCTCACTCGAATTCACACCGGGAGTAGCTTCGTCGTTGTTACCTGCATTACTGCTGGTGTCATTTGCCGCACCGTCAATTACCACTTCCCCACCACTGGGATTTGAAACCTCAGGTGTTGGCGTGGGTTCAGCATTGGGGTCAATTATCACAGGTGCCTCGTGTGATGAACAGTACTTCATAGGCTGAGTACCCTCTTTGAAGTAATCTATTCTTGTATTTGTACAATCGGTAGATGCCACTTTACCGCTATTTTGACAGATTGTACGCTTTACTACATCATCAGGAACAGGAATGGTTTTTATTTCTTCACCCTCATGAATCTTGGTCATAACCTGCTTCCAGATTCTCGGGCAGAAATTGCTGCCGCTCATAGATTTCGGCTTGTCGTAGCCCATCCATACACCGCCAACATAGTTAGGTGTGAAGCCCATAAACCATCTGTCCTTATTTGAGTTTGTTGTACCTGTTTTACCTGCGGTCATTATGCCGTCAAGCTTTGCACTTCTACCGGTACCGATACTGCTTGTTGTAACACCTGTCAGCATATTTGCCATGATATATGCAGTTTCTTCGCTCATAGCTTTTTTGTTCTGAGATTTATTCTCTAAAATAACCTTGCCGTTTGCATCAATTACTTTAGTATATGTTACGGGTTTATTGTACATGCCTGAATTCACAAAAGTTGAATATGCAGCCGTCATTTCTTCAACAGTTACACCGTATGTTACACCGCCTAGTGCCGTTGATAAATTCTGGTCACCTATTAATTCACCATTTACTTCTTTTTCTTCAACCAATGTGGTAAATCCGAGCTTTTTAGTCAAGAAGTCAAAGGATTTTTCAGGTGTAAGTTCACGCATGATTTTAACTGCAGGGATATTCTGAGAGCGTTCAATTGCACTTCTTGCAGTCATCTTTCCTAAGAATTTTCCGCCTGAGTTTTTAGGCTTCCACTCGCCGATAGCCAGTGGTGCGTCATTTATAAGTGTTGCAGGTGTGATTACGTTATACTCAATAGCAGGAGCATAAACCGCAACAGGTTTGAAAGACGAACCTGGCTGACGCTTTGACTGAGTTGCACGATTTAATCCACGAGGTATGGTCTTTTCTCCTATTCCTCCCGCCATACCCTTGATATGACCTGTGTAGGGATCTATTACAACCATAGCAGACTGGATAGATGAACTGGGGAAATTGGAAGTTTTTTCATATACGCTGTCAATTGCACTCTGTACCTTGGGGTCAACTGTTGAGTATATTTTGTAGCCCCCTGTATAAAGCATTGTTGTAGCATCGCTTTCAGAAATATTTTCTTTTTCCATCAAATCTGCAACTACATCATCTATTACCGCATCAACAAAATAGCTCTTTACATCCTGATTTTTCTTAGCAGCCTCAGTTGCTCCTGAACGCACCTTTGTTTCTCTTTTCTTTGCAGCGTCGCACTCTTCCTGCGTGATAAATTCAAGCTCTGCCATTTTATTGAGCACAACATCACGACGTTCTTTGTTGTTATCATAGTTTGTTGCAGGGTTGTATGTGGTAGGTGCTTTTACAATTGCAGCGAGGGATGCACATTCTTCAACAGACAATTCACTTACATCCTTGCCGAAATAGTGGTTTGCCGCTACCTGAATACCATGGCAGCCTGAGCCGAAGTAAATGGTATTCATGTACATTTCTATAATCTGGTCTTTGCTCATCTTACGCTCTAAGTTCATAGCACGAAAGATTTCTGTAATTTTTCTTAAAGGAGAACGATCCTTGTCCCCTGTTACGTTTTTGACCAGCTGTTGGGTAATTGTTGAACCGCCGTAAGAACTGTTGCCCATAGCCCATTTTACAAAAGCACCGAAGGTACGTTTGATATCCATGCCCCTGTGGTCACGGAAACGCTCGTCCTCAATAGCAATAAAAGCATTTGATAGATTTTCAGGGACATTTGTAATATCCACCCAGATTCTGTTTTCTGAACTGTGAATTCTGTCGTACTCAACAGGCTGATTGGTTTCTTCGTCAATATAGTAAACAATGGAGGTAAAGTTAAGATTATACTCCTCCGCAATTATGTCCATACTGTTATCAACAAATCCCATATACGTTCCTGCGATTACTGATGTAGCCAGCAACACAATAACCAACAAAATCAGAAGTATACGTTTTAAAATTGACTTCTTTTTCTTTCGGGTAGGTTTTTTACTGCCCTGACCGGCTCCTTTTGTAGAATATGTATTTTTTGCCATAATTTTCACCTCGTAGAATATAGCATTTCCTTTTTATAATATTTCTATCTAATCATATTTTATCCTAAACATATTAAAAAAATATTAAGCCAAGGTTAATTTGGTATTAAATACAAGTATAAATTGCCATTTTTTTGTCCAAAATACAAAAAGAGGTGTATCATATGGAAAAATCAATAAAAAAAACTATTATAAGCTCTGTGTTTTTTGCTCTTTGCCTTGTGCTGGCAATGATTATATGCGGAAGTCTTGGTTATATCTGGGCAAAAAGTAAAGCACCGCAAAAAAACGATGCTCATGTTCACCCAAAAAATGTTCAGAGTGATGGTATATATGCTCCCCTCAAGCGTCCTGAGGGGTTACGTGAGGCATTTGCAGCCAGTCAGTCAATTATTGAATCAGAAACAAAAGACGATTATCTGGTTATCGCACAAAACGGACTTGTAAATCTTTATGTAATCAATTCTGACGGAAACAAAACCTTTGAAAAAATTTTAGAAATTGACAAAAATGCCCTGACGCCAAATGACCAAAAGCTTTTGACGCAGGGCATTATTCTTGATACACGGGAGGATCTTTTGTCGCTCCTTGAGGACTATACCTCATAACTACATCAGTTGTAAATCTTTTTTAAGAAGAACACGGATGTAACCTTTTTCCTTTGAAACATCGTCTACGTAAAAACCACGGTTATAATAAAATTTCATTAAAGGTGTGGCTTTTGACGCAGTGTGAAGTACAATGTGCTTTACTCGTTTCTGGGCAAGTACTACATCAAGATAATTCATTAAAAGCTTACCTATACCCAAATTCTGATGGTTCATACTTACACCAAAGCGTGAAAGGTACACTGTATCCTCATCCAGCTTATGTATACGCACACTGCCTACAATTTCATCCTCTATGTGTGCCACATAAACATCCTTTGACTTTATATCTTCTATTACCTGCTCCTCACCCTCATGAAGTGCAGGAGTATCTTTAATTCCCGCAACCTTTATATACTGCACAAATGCGTCTGCTGTAATTTCTGCAATACGCTTTGCGTCAGTAATTTCCGCTTTTCTCACTCGTACCATACTACTTTTCTCCCATAAGTTTTACCATTACGGCTTTTTGGGCATGGAGTCTGTTTTCTGCCTCATCAAAAATAACGGAATTAGGTCCGTCAATAACATCCTCTGTAACCTCATATCCACGATATGCAGGCAGGCAATGTAAAAAGATTGCATCATCTTTCGCATATGAGAACAACTTCTTGTCTATCTGATAAGGTCCGAAAACCTTAAGCTTTTCTGCTTTTTCAGCCTCCTGTCCCATACTTACCCAGGTGTCGGCATATACAACGTCTGCATTAGCTATTGCCTCAACGGGGTCTGTGGTAATAGTTATTTTTGCCCCTGTTGATTTTGCGTCTTCAATTGCATTTTTAACAACCTCAGGGTCGCACTGATACTGCTCAGGCGTTGCAATGGCAATATCCATACCAACCTTTGCACCGCCATACATAAGTGAATGTGCCATGTTATTTCCGTCACCAATGTAGGCAAGCTTTAATCCCGATAGTTTTCCCTTGTGCTCACGAATTGTCTGAAAATCTGCCAAAATCTGACAGGGATGAACCAAGTCCGTAAGACCATTAATTATCGGAATTTGACCGAATCGTGCCAGGTCTTCAACATCTGATTGCTTATATGTCCTTATCATGATACCATCTAAGAATCTTGACAGTACATTCGCCGTATCGTAGATTGTCTCTCCTCTGCCCAACTGAATGTCATTAGAGCTTAAAAAGAGAGCAGACCCTCCCAGCTGATACATACCAACCTCAAAGGAAACTCTTGTTCTCGTTGATGATTTTGTGAAAATCATACCTAAAGTCTTGCCTTTTAAGAGGTGATGCTCAATACCATTTTTCTGTTTGTATTTTAATTCGTCTGCCAAGTCCAGAGTATCCAATATTTCTTCTGTTGACCAGTCATGCAATGTGAGTAAGTGTTTATTCATTGTCATTCTCCTAAAACTTTTTCAAAAACTTTTACAAAATCGTCTGCGTCCTTTTTGGTAATTACCAAAGGTGGCAGAAGTCTTATTGTGGTGGCTGTTGCACCTACTAAATACTTCTCTTCGAAAAGCTTGTGCTTGATATCTTGAGCACTTACACCCAAAAGCTCTATACCTATCATCAGTCCTGAGCCTCTGACTTCTTTTATTTTGTCGCAATTTTGTGAAAGGATTTCTAACTTTTCCTTCAGGTGGGCACCCACAGTCGCTGAGTTGTTAACCAAATCTTCCTTTTCAAAGATTTCAAACACAGCATTTGCTGCCGCACACGCTAAGGGATTTCCGCCAAAGGTTGAACCATGGTCGCCGGGAGCAAAGCTTTGTGCTATATCGCCCTTTGCACAAACTGCACCGATGGGAACACCGCCGCCCAAGGCTTTTGCCAATGTGAAAATATCAGGTGTAATGCCGTAATGCTCGTATGCAAAAAACTTACCTGTCCTGCCCATACCTGTCTGCACCTCGTCAGCGATAAATACAATATCCTTTTCCTTACAAAGTGCATAAACCTCTTGAACGTAATTTTCATCAACAGGATGTACACCGCTTTCGCCCTGAATCATTTCCATCATAACCGCACAGGTTTTTTCATTTATTGCTTCTTTTAACGCCGCAATGTCATTGATGTTAACATATTTAAAGCCGGGTGTCAAGGGGCGAAATGCGTTCTGGAATTTTTCCTGTCCCGTTGCCGCAACAGTAGCTAAAGTCCTGCCGTGGAAAGAATTTACAAGAGTAATGATTTCGTACTTTTCGGGATGCCCAGATTTATACTGATAGATTTTTGCAAGCTTTATTGCACCCTCATTTGCTTCTGCTCCTGAATTTGCAAAGAATACCTTGTCAGCACATGAGTTTTCACAGATTTTCTCAGCCAATTTTGCCTGCTGTTCTATGTAATAATAATTTGACACATGCAGTACAGATTTTGCCTGTTTTGCAATTGCTCTAACTAGTGTTTTGTGGTTATGTCCCACAGCCGAAACGGCAATCCCCGCCAAAAAGTCTGTATAAACACTTCCGTCATCTGCATAGAGTTTTATGCCCTTACCACGCTTAAAGCTTACAGGTATTCTTTCGCCAAATGTATTCATATAATACTTTTTATCAAGATTTTTAATGTCATTGGTTTTCATAGCTTTACCTCCAATATTTTATAATTATACATCACGTTGAATAATTATGCAATAGTATTTTTAATAAAATTACATTTTTTGCGAAATTAATGGAAAAACACCCTAAAAAAATTAAATTTCAGTTAAATTCGCAAAAAAACATTGCAAAATTACTAAAAATTTAGTATGATATATACGTATAAGTATTGCATACAGCAAAGGAGCGATTTTCATGCTTAGTGAAATATTTCAGCCGGTTTTAGACCAGATGAGAAGTGTAACACATAAATCAATGGGCGTTGTAAACAACACCTCTGTATTGGTATCATACGTTGGCGAACCCGCAGGTGATGACGAGACATTTTCTATGATATCCAGTGCTACCCCAAACGGCAGACCTTTTTTGGTAAATGGTTACTCCTGTGTTGCAGTTGGTGCAAGAAATATTATGGAGTTTGTTGTTTATGTAAAGGGCACTGATGCAGAAGACCAGAAGCTCTGTACTCTTTTAGCTATCAGCATCTCTAATCTTCAGCTTCACTGTGCAGACAGATACGACAAAGCAAGCTACTTAAAGAACGTATTGCTGGGAAACGTTCTTCCCGGTGATATCAATATGCGTTCAGGCGAGCTTCAGATAGATGCAGATGTTCCGCGAATCGTATATATCGTACAGATTCCCGGCAATGAAACAGGCGTTATTCAATTACTTCAGAATATGTTCCCCGAACAGGATTTTATAATTAACATAGATAACAAAAACATTGTTGTGATTAAATCTCTGGCAGGAAATAACAACAAAGAATTTATTATAAAGACAGCACAGTCCATCGTTGATACAATCAATTCAGAACTTTTATTAAAAGTCTATGTTGGTATCGGTACACCCGTAAAATCCATCAACGACATTGCTCATTCATATTCCGAGTCAAGACTGGCTTTAGAGATTGGAAGAGTATTCGATGGCGATAAGTATATTTTAAGCTACGGTGAGCTAGGTATAGGAAGACTGATCTATCAGCTTCCCAGCAAACTCTGTGAACTTTTCTTAGACGAAATATTCCAGAAGGAAGGTCTTGAAGTTTTAGACGAGGAAACTCTGCAGACAATTGATAAATTCTTCGAAAATAACTTAAACGTATCAGAAACATCCCGCCAGTTGTTCGTTCACAGAAATACACTTGTTTATCGTCTTGACAAAATAGAACGCTTAACAGGTCTTGACCTTCGTAAATTCGACGATGCAGTTGTATTCAAAGTAGCGGTATTGGTAAGAAAGTATCTCCTTACCAATCCTTCAAAATTCTAATGTGAAATAATTTACTATGTGCTTTCGGGCACATAGTAATTTTATGCCAAAGAAAGGATTGATTATATGATATTACTTAGTAATGTATCTAAAGTATATCCCAATGGCTCAACTGCTTTAGATGACGTGAGCTTCTTTATCGAGCGCGGAGAATTTGTATTTATTGTAGGACCCTCAGGTTCAGGTAAATCAACTCTCATCAAGCTTTTGATGCACGAAGAAACCGCGACAAATGGACAGGTTATCATAAACAACAAGGATATCGGCAAATTAAAACGTCGTGAAATCCCCTATCTTCGCCGTTCTATGGGCGTGGTTTTTCAGGATTTCAGACTACTTTCCAACAAAACGGTTTATGAAAACGTTGCCTTTGCAATGGATATAATCGGTGCAAGCCGCAAGGAAATCAGAAAACAAGTTCCCAATGTTCTGTCATTGGTAGGACTTTCACACAAAGCAAAATCATACCCGAGAGAACTATCAGGCGGTGAGCAACAGCGTGTGGCACTTGCACGTGCTTTGGTTAATAACCCTGCCTTTTTAATTGCGGACGAGCCCACAGGTAATTTAAATCCCAAGGTTGCTATGGAAATTATGGAATTACTTGACAACATAAACAAACGCGGCACAACTGTTATTATGGCAACTCATGCAAAAGATATCGTTGACGCTATGAAAAAACGTGTCATAGCTATTGAAGAGGGCAAAATTGTCCGTGATGAAACAAGAGGAGGTTACGGCTATGAAAATTAGAGGCATTCGTTACTTCTTCTCAGAAGCTTTTAAAAACATTTTTTCCAACGGATGGATGACTTTGGCATCAATCTTTACCGTTATGGCAAGCCTGCTTGTTTTAGGTGTGTTTATGGTACTCTCCATCAACCTTACCTCTATGGCAGGAGATTTAGAGGGGAATTACCAGATAGTTGCTATCGTTGATGAGGCCATTAATGATGACGGATTGCTCACAATCGGCAAACAGTTAAAAGACACACCTAATGTAGACTCAGTAATCCTCAACACAAATGAGGAACGTCTGGCAACATTAAAAGAAAGAATGGGCGAAAACGGCGAACTTCTTGATCGCTATCAGGATGACAACCCCTTAAGAAATATGTATCTTATCACACTGACTGACCTGTCAAAATCTCAGGAAACAGTCGATATTATGGAAGACATTGCAGGAATTATAAAAATCCAGCAAAATGAAGAATCAATAGACAAGCTGGTTTCAATAGCCAACTACATAAGAAACTTCAGTCTGTGGATTATCATTGCTTTAGCAGTTGTTTCTGTGTTTATTATTTCAAACACTATTAAGTTGACAGTGTACACGAGACGTAAGGAAATCAATATTATGAAATTCGTAGGTGCTACGGACTGGTTCATCAGATGGCCTTTTATTATAGAAGGTATCGCAATTGGCATCATCGGTGCCGGCGCAGCTATTGCTATTATTATGGCGGGCTATGGCGCAATTGTAAATGTTGTAAATTCATTAAATATCATGTTCCTTACAGTTAAGCCTCTCGCTGAACTTACCGGAATTATTGTCGGTTCATCACTGGGACTTGGTGCAATACTTGGCGGTTTAGGCAGTCTTATATCCGTAAGAAAACATCTAAATGTATAACCGGCAGGTAAAAACCGTGCATAACCGTTCAAAATACTATTATAGCCTTAACACAAACAAAAGGCGTTCGCAATGCGAATGCCTTTTGTTTTTTCTATTATACAATTTTTAATATCAGTTCTGTCACAAATACTCCAACGCAAGAGAGAGCCGCAACAGTTACAAGGCTTTTATTAATATACGCCAACATAAATGCTATCACAAAACCAACTATTGCAGAAAGCTTATAGGATGTAGAATAAAATATCGCAGGAATAGTCATAACAGTAAGCACCGCATAGGGTATGTAATACAAAAAAGACAGAATATATTTATTTTTTATTTTTTTCTTTACTAAAACAAGAGGCAGCATACGGATAAGATATGTAATTCCTGCCATAGCAATCAGGTAAATTCCAAAGCTATACATTACTGTCCGCCTCCTCGCTTATATTGATAGGGGCAAGAAATGCAAAAACACCGCTTGCGATTACCGCACATATTATAATGGTAAAACCTGAAGGAATTGTGCGAAGTACAGGGATGTAGTAAAACAGGCAACTTAAAACGATAGATAACCCAACACAAAGTGCCGTAGGACGCTCAGTTTTCGCCTTGGGCATAACGATAGCAATAAACATTCCGTAAATAGCAATTCCTAAAGCTGATACTAAAATTTCAGGCAACACCGCTCCTGCTGCAGCTCCCAGCATGGTACCTAATGTCCAACCCAAAGGCGGTGTTAAAATAAGACCGTAAAGATAGTTTCTTCCAACAGTACCCTCCTGAGATGACGCAACCGCAAATACCTCGTCAGTATTTGCAAAAGCTATAACGAATCTATCAAACATTCTTACGGATTTGCCTAATTTCTGCGACAAAGACACCGACATCAGGGCATATCTGAGATTGATTACTATCTGGCTCACTAAAAGCTCTGCTATTGTTCCACCTGCAGCAATTATAGGAACAGAAGCCAGTTGTCCTGCCGATGTTAAATTAGTAATAGACATAACTACTGCCTGAAGTATGGAAAGCCCATTGGCACAGGCATAAATGCCAAATGCAAAGGATATTGACAAATATCCAAAGCATATAGGCAGTCCGTCCTTTATTCCTTTTGCAAAGCTCGTCTGTTCTTTCATAGTCATCCTCTAAGGTTTAATTAATTCAACTTTATCTAAGATTTTAATATTGTATTTGTTACAAATCTCCAATGCACGGGGCATAGACTGGGTATCCTGTGCACCATCTACATCATGTGCATCAAGTCCAAATACCACGGATATATCAAAATCCTGTGCCTGCTTCCAGAACTTCTCTGTGGGGTAATTTCGATTATCACGAATGCCTAAAAAGTTAATCTCAAGAGGTACTCGACACTCTTCGGCAGCCTTTAATATCTTTCTCATTTCTTCGTTGTAAATATCAATATCACCCACAAAATTAAACATATCGGGGTGTGCAACATAGGTTATTACACCCGATTTTATTGCAGAAACCACACGCTCTACATAATCTTTTAAATACTCCACATTTTCTGTTTCTTCGGTGCTCCAAAAGAAAAAATCGGGTTCTGACCCTACCGAGTGCTGACCAAGAATTAAATACTCTGCTCCCCAGCTACGTGTATTCTCCACCATCCGCTCAAAATGTTCAGGGTAGTACTCCATTTCAAACCCCAAATGAATATTTATTTTATCTTTATACTCCACTTTGAGGTTATTTATGGTGTTTATATAGTCATTTAACTCCACCATGGGCACACGGTAGCTGTTTTCCTTGCCCCCAGGAAAGATAAAGGGAATATGCTCCGAAAACCCGAGGTCTTTTATTCCTATGTTTATTGCCGCATCTATATACTCTCGCTCAGTACCCGTTGCGTGATTACATCTAAAAGTATGTGTATGAAAATTATAATTCACTCTTTACACCTCTCTGTTATTATACACCTTTTCCCAAAAAAAATCAATAAAAAAGAAAGGGACAAACCTTTCGTTTAATCCCTTTCACTATTTCATATCCCATTGTGTAAAAATCTTTCTATACACCGCTATAAGCAGAGAAACCACCATCTACGGGTATTACTATACCGTTTACAAAAGACGCTGCATCCTTTGATAATAAGAATAAAAGTGCACCAAGCAATTCTTCCTTCTCGCCAAATCTTTCCATAGGCGTCTGTGAAATGATTTTTTTCGAACGGTCTGTGTATTCTCCCTTGTCATTAAACAACAATGCTCTGTTCTGGTCTGTTACAAAGAATCCGGGAGCAATAGCATTTACACGGATACCAACCTTTGAAAAGTGAACTGCAAGCCACTGTGTGAAATTAGAAATCGCAGCTTTTGCACCGCTATATGCAGGGATTTTTGTCAGGGGACAAAAAGCGTTCATTGATGATACGTTCAATATTGTAGCATCATCTTTGCCTATCAAATCCTTAGCAAAGACCTGAGTAGGAAGTAATGTTCCCAAAAAGTTTAAATTAAAAACAAACTCAACGCCCGAAGGATCTAAATCAAAAAAGCTTGTTATTCCCTCTAGGTCTTCATCGCCCATTTCGTAGTATTCTTTTGTCGTAGTGCCTTTGGGATGGTTGCCGCCTGCACCATTGATTAAAATATCGCATGAACCAAGACGATCGTTTACTTCCTTTTTTGCTGCCTCTAAGCTCTGCTTTTCTAAAACATTAGCCGCAACACCAATAGCAATACCACCATCAGCTACGATTTCGTCTGCTACTTTGTCTGCTGCTTCTTTTCTTAAATCTAAAATTGCAACCTTTGCACCACAGGCAGCTAAAGCATGTGCAAATGTTCCGCAAAGCACGCCGCCTCCACCTGTAACTACTGCAACTTTTCCTGATAAATCTATATTAAAAGGTAATTTCATAATTACAATCTCCTTGCCCCTCTTCAGACAGGGCAAGTGAGCACAACTCCACTCGCCCCCCGAAGTTAGGTTTATAAAATTGATGAGTAAACTATTTATCTACTTTTTCAAGAGTTTCCCAGATGCCATTTATGTATGTAGCACCTAAAGCTCTGTCATAAAGACCATAGCCAGGGCGACCTGTCTCGCCCCAAATCATTCTGCCATGGTCGGGACGAATGTAACCTGTAAAGCCCTTATCGTGGTAGGCCTTTAAGATTTTCACAATATCCAAAGAACCCGCCTTTGATAAATGACCCGCTTCCTCAAAGGACTTCTCGCCTGTGATTTTTATGTTTCTAATGTGAGCAAAATGAATTCTGTCACAGAAGGAGTACACCATATCTACCAAGTCATTTTCAGGATGAACGCCCAAAGAGCCTGTACAAAGTGTTAAGCCATTATATGGGCTGTCATATAATTTCAAGAACTTCTCGATGTTTTCCTTATTTGTGATAATTCTGGGAAGACCAAAAATACCCCAAGGGGGATCATCCGGGTGGATTGCCATTTTGATTTTAACCTCTTCTGCAACCTTTATTACTCTATCTAAGAAATATTTTATATTGTCCCAAAGGTCATCCTCTGTAACTGACTGATACTTCTCTAAGAGTTCTTTCATACCATCTTTGGTGTAACTTGAATCCCATCCAGGAAGTGATAAATCACCTGATAAAGGATTCATCTTTTCAACGGTTTCTCTGTCATAAATCAAAGCAGTCGAACCATCAGGAAGTTCATAGTTGAGTTCAGAACGAGTCCAGTCAAATACAGGCATAAAGTTGTAGCACACGCAATCTACGCCTGCACGGGCTAAATTTCTTAAGGTTTCGCAATAATTTGCAATATAACGGTCACGATCTCCGCCACCATACTTTATGTCTTCATGAACAGGCACGCTTTCAATAACAGAAAGCTCAAGCCCTTTTGCATTAATTTTGTTTTTCAATTCCATGATTTTCTCATAAGGCCATACCTCGCCTACAGGAATATCATAAATAGCAGAAACAACGCCTGTCATATTGGGAATTTGACGAATGTTATCCAATGTAACAGGGTCGCTGTCACCATACCAGCGGAATGTCATTTTCATAGACAAACATCTCCTTTTTTTATTGTACACATACATTATAATACAAATATTTTCTAAAATCAATGCAAATCTTGTCATATACATTGCAAATCTTGCTCACTTATGTTAAAATGTACCTGTAATACACAGGAGGTAGCTATGGAAAAGATACTTTGTTCAATATATGCACAAGACGGAAGCTTTACCTACGAACACAAGAGCCACAAGGAACGTGGCATAGCTTACAAACCCCATAACCACAGTGGTTATGAAGTGTTTTTGCTTTTAAAGGGCGAAGTCCTGTTTATGGTAGAGGGTACAGGGTACCCCTTAAAGCCCATGGATATAATAATAACAAGGTCTGATGAAATTCACGAGATTTCCTATGATGAAGTGACAGAATGTGACCGGGTTGTTATACATATTGAGGATTCTTTTTTCGAAAAATTTAACTGTATGCACTACACCGAAATATTCAACAACAGAAAGATAGGCGAAAACAACCTTATACATCACGATTCCGCAAAAAAAAGTGAGCTTTTTGATACTTTAAAGCGTCTGGAGAAATATATAAAATCAAATACAGGAAGCAACGAACCTATAGTACAGGGTGTGATGGTAGAGCTTTTCCATCAACTTAACGAATTCAAAACAGCAGCTGGTATGATACGCAACGAGACCGTAAAAAACGTTATGGAATATATAAATTCAAACATCGGTGAAAACCTTTTACTGGACCATCTGGCTGATACGTTTTTTATTTCTAAATATCACCTGTGTCGGAGTTTTAAGAAATACACCGGGCTTACAGTAAACCAGTATATAACCTACCGTCGGTTAATGCTGGTGAGAGAGTTGCATTCTCAGGGAAAAACTTTGAGTGCTGCAAGCATTGAATCAGGGTTTTCAAGTTATTCAAGTTTTTACAAAGCATACATCAAAGAAACAGGATATGCACCCAGTGAAGATCTGGGGAGAAAAAATTAATGGGGTGTAAAATTTTACAGTCGCTTTTTCTTGTATTCTGCCAAAAAATGTGATAAAATGGAATATATCTGGAAAAGAAAGAGGTATTTTATGAGTCGAAAAGAAGGCAGAAGAATTAAGAGCGGAGCACCTATGGATGCGGTTGCACCATTTATTATGCCCAACAGAGTCGGCGCTGCCAATTCATTTTCCGCATCAATCAATGTGGAAAAATGCGAACAACTCCTGCGTCAAAAGAGATTAGAAGGTATGAAGGGCTTAGGTATGATACATATTTTTATGGCAGCATACGTACGAGTAGCCTCACAATGCCCCGGTATTAACCGTTTTATCCGAGGTCAGCGTGTCTATGCCCGCAAAAATATGGAAATCTGTATGGCTATAAAAAAGGAAATGGCACTAAATGCTCCCGAAACAGTGGTGAAACTCGACGCTACTCCTACAGACACCTTATATACAATATACGAAAATCTTTCAAAGCTTTTAGAAGAAAACAGACAAGAGGGCGACCATAATAATATGGATACCGCAGCTCGTGTGCTTATGGCATTTCCCGCAATATTTCTTAAATTTGTCGTGTGGTTTTTAAAGCTTTTAGACTACTTTGGTCTGCTTCCCCGTTGGCTCACAAAACTGAGTCCCTTCCACGGCTCGCTCTTTATTACAAATATGGGCTCACTCGGTATGCCCCCTATATTCCACCATTTGTATAACTTCGGAAATCTTCCTATCTTTATAGCAATGGGAAAGAAGCGCTCTGAATACGTTATGAATAAAGATGGCGAAGTGGAACAAAAACGAATGATAGACTTTACCGTAATGTGCGATGAGAGAATTTGCGACGGGCACTATTACGCAACAGCATTTAAAATGCTCAAAAAAGTTTTAGAAAATCCCGAACAGTTACTTGTAGCTCCCGAAAATATAGTAGATGATATTAAATAAAAAATCGCCCTCTTGGGCGATTTTTTATTTACAAAACTTTTCTACATAGTCATCGATTGCTTTATTTATTACCTCAATAGCAACGTCTCTGTTACTTACTTCATTAACCGCTGTTGTTTTGTTCTCAAGGTTTTTATAAACCGTAAAGAAATGTCTCATTTCTTCAAAAACGTGGCTGGGCAGCTCACTGATATCTTTGTACATATTGTAATTCGGGTCACTAAAAGGTATAGCTATAATCTTTTCATCGTTTCGACCGTTGTCAATCATAGAAATCACGCCGATAGGATATGCCCTCACCAAAGTCATAGGTTCAATCTGCTCAGAGCATAAAAGCAACACGTCAAGCGGGTCATTGTCGTCACCATAGGTACGGGGAATAAAGCCGTAATTCGCAGGATAGTGAGTTGATGTGTGCAAAATTCTGTCCAGAATCAAATACCCTGACTCCTTATCCAGCTCATACTTCTTCTTACTTCCCTTTGAAATCTCAATAACACATATAAAATCGTCTGAATTTATTCTTTTTGGCGATATATCGTGCCAGATGTTCGACATATTGACAACTCCTTAAGTTATATTGCTATTATTGTACCACCAAAAGATGAAAAAAACAATTAAATATTTTTATTGCTATAGGTTTTTTGCAGAAATGAACAAGCCGTAACGGATATCCGTTACGGCTTGTTTTTCTATTTTGATTATTCACAACAAGGGTCTTCTTTTTTCTCAACCTTTTTTCTGGTTTTGTCAGGGTCAGTTTTATCCCCTAAACCTGTTGTTTCTGAAAATACAACATTTGATTTTGTCATTTCAACAGCATCGGTAGGAACTATTATTTTTGCCGCCTTGCCGTCAGACATAGCAACCAAGGCCTCATACTTTTTAAGCTCTAAAACAGCAGCATCTACCCCTGCCTCCTTCAAAGCAGCAAGACCATCTGCCTCAGCCTTCTTAGATAAATAAATTGCTTTTGCCTCACCCTCGGCTCTTGCAATTCTTGCATCTCTTTCACCTTCGGCTGCAAGTATCATTGCCTGCTTATCCCCCTCTGCACGGGTTATAGCTGCGGCCTTATGACCTTCTGCCTGAAGCATGGTTTCTCTCCTGTCACGCTCTGCCTTCATCTGCTTTTCCATTGCATTTTGAATTTCAGTTGGAGGAATAATATTTTTTAATTCAACTCTATGAACCTTAATTCCCCATTTATCTGTGGCTTCATCCAAAATTGATGTCATCTTTCCATTTATTGTATCTCTTGATGTAAGTGTGCCATCAAGCTCCAATTCACCGACAATATTTCTCAAGGTTGTTGCAGCTAAATTTGATAAAGCAGAAATAGGATTAACCGCACCGTAAGCATACAATTTTGCATCATAAATCGCATAATAAATTACAGTATCTATCTGCATTGTTACGTTATCCTTTGTAATTACAGGTTGTGGAGGAGAATCAAGCACCTGCTCTTTTAGGGTAACTCTTTTTGAAATTCTCTCTATAAATGGTATCTTGATATGAATTCCCGCAGACCACGTCGTTCTGTATTTTCCCAAAAGCTCAACAACAAATTCGTGGGCCTGAGGAACGATTTTAATGTTCAGTATTAAAACAACCACAACAAGCAAAAAAATTATCAAAACTCCCATAATCCATTACCTCCTATTAAAAATCTATTGCTGATATGACAAGAATATCCGTTTACTCAATATTCTTTACAAAAAGTATAGCAAATAACCTATTATTTGTCAATAAACGCAAAGGAAGTGCAAACGAGCGAATGTTGTTAATTTATCATTGATTTATTATATTTAAATATTAAATTAGGTCAATTACACCATAATTTCAATAGGGAAATTTGCCATAATATAATTGGTGATGATATGAATAGATTAAAAGAACTTAGAATCGAAAAAGGATATACCCAAGTAAAAATGCAAATGCTAACAGGTATTGACCAAAGCGATTACTCAAAACTCGAAAACGGAAAAAGATAATATACATTTGAACAGTGTAGAAAGCTTGCCATAGCTCTTGATACAGGCATGGACTATTTGGCACATTTAACTGGTGAAAAAAGGCTATATACGCAAAATGCATCAAAAGAAATAACAAAATTAATTTAATACATAGAATAAAAAAGAAGATATACCTTGTGGTATATCTTCTTTTTTGCTTTCGTCTATGTAATAAATCTTGTATATTATTTTACCTTTTCATATTTTATAATATATGAACCAAGCATTGATGTTACTTCTGCCACTTTTACTGTTAATGTGTCGCCTTCTTTAACGTTGGGGTTATCAGGAGAGCAAAAATTTAAATGTTCTCCGGCTTGGATGTTGTATCCAAACGCACTATTGGGAGCAAGTTTATTTACTGTAACTACTACAGTTTTACCGGTTAAATCCTCTCCATCATTGAGTGCCTGTTCAAACACAGCAATATCCTCATAGTCCGCCTTTGCTTCAACCTTTTCGCCACAAGCTGCCAATGATAGCACCAATGCGAGTGACAATAAAATTGCTAATAATTTTTTCATAGTTTTACCTCTTTTCATAAAAGATTTGTTGCGTTTATAATAGATGCAATATACGTCATTTCTCTAACGCCTTTACAGCTCTACAATTTCAGTAAACTACCTTTTTAAAAACAAATAAATATAAGCGTATGGTTTTCCGTCAAATAAAAATGACACCCCAAAAAATTATTGTAAGGTAAATGTCTTTGAAATAACGGTATCATCGTCAAAAGAGAATAATGGTCCTACCTCAACTGTAACAGGGGAATTATCTTGCAAAATATAGGCCTGTTGTACTTCTATATTTCCACCCGGCTTAATATCTTTTAAGGCGTTTTCCGAATTATAACTCTTATCATTTATAACAATGGCATTTTCCAGTTCTACATTATTTTGACACGCCTGTGTGTTAAACGCAAA
>JAZNWB010000067.1:0-4437 GCA_045593125.1 Congzhengia sp.
TGTCACCGCCGTGAATATACATCCGCCAATCATCGGGAAATTTTTTGATGGTCTCTTTAAAAATGCTGTAAGCTTCATCAAAGTCGGAGGCCAAGCGGTCTTAGGAAGACAAATTTGGTGGACAACTCCTTGGCTCACAGAACGACATGGCTACGATCCGACTTAGTTCCTTTGCGATGTCACCGCCGTGAATATACATCCGCCAATCATCGGGAAATTTTTTGATGGTCTCTTTAAAAATGCTGTAAGCTTCATCAAATTTTTCTGCCCAGATAAGGGCAATCAAGAGGTTGTCTGTTTCTCTCGGATTATCGGGATTTGATTTTACTTTTTCTCGGAGTTCGGAAATAATTTCATCTTCTTTTTTCAGAAGAAAGAACATCCATATTCTCTGCATACAGGCGATGTGATAATTTTCAGGGTCATCAGTAGGGTCATCACTGACTGCTTTATCATACCACTCAACCGCAATGTCCCTGCAATAATTCATCATATACATATGAATCCAGGCGTAGAGCCACTTATCTTCTGTTGAGAGCTCACCATTTTTTATAAGCTTTTCGTATTCGATACGGCAACGCATAAAGTCCTCAGGGTCACGGGATTTTTCATAAACAGAAGCAAGACGCTGAGCGTAGTTATCGTAAGCAACGGTACTCTTTTTGTAGAAATCATCAACCGTTACTTCATAGAGCATTGCAAGTTCGGGCAAGGTCAGAACGTCGGGCAGAGTTGCTGAACACTCCCAACGGGAAACAGTTTGCGCATTAACGTTTAGTTTTTCTGCAACCTGCTCTTGAGTCAAGCCTTTTGCAAGGCGGAATTTTTTGAGATTGTCGCTGAATATATTGTTCATCGTTTTCACCTTTTTCAAATTATTCTCGAAGCTTCTGATATGATTATATCACGCATATTCACGATTGATAAGGTCTTATTTTGTGAAGAAACTCTTGATTTATGTATAGTTAAACGCAAAAACTCCGCTTACCGATTGCTCAGCAAACAGAATTTATTTTAAATATAGAGGTTAATTTCAATATTTCGCCAGCCTCTCACACGCTTTGTCGGGGATACGAAATATACATATTCCTGTGCATTTCAAACGTCAGAGTGAACTTAGCGAACCTGAAGAAGTTCTCCATTAGTTATTTATTTATAGATACCTGTCCGGCAGTTGGTGCAGTGGGGGATTATAAACACATAACCTTGACAATTAATTTTATGGGATTATAATGTTTACGATATATAGAATAATTACTTAAAAGAGGAATTATCATGACAGATATTCGCACAACTGAGTATGCCAATGGTCTTGCACGTTTGATTCAGGTTGAAACTATTTCAACATTTAATCAGACGGATAAAACAAAATTTTATGAGTTTCATAACGTGCTTCGTGAGATGTTTCCCGAACTATTCAAGGCTTGTAGCTTTGAAGATTTTGACGGCAGTTTTTTAATGCGTTGGCAAGGTAAAACTGACAAAGAACCTATTATGTTGATGAATCATCATGATGTTGTCGAGGCAACAGGCGACTGGACGCACGCCCCATTCAGTGGTGAAATTGCGGACGGAAAGCTTTGGGGACGTGGTGCTCTTGACACTAAGGGCGGTTTATGGGCGATGATGCAAGCCGCAGAGGAATTAGTCAAAGATGGGTGCGTACCCGAACGTGATATCTACTTTTTGTCTGCTTGTACTGAAGAATGTGCCGGTGAAGGTGCAGACACAATTTCTAAAGAACTTGAAAAGCGTGGGCTTCATTTCCATTTAGTTCTTGATGAGGGTGGTTATATTCTTGATGAGCCTATCTCGGGTGCTAAAGGCAAGTTTGCAGTAATTGGTTTAGGTGAAAAAGGGTGTGCAGACTTAAAATTCATAGCACATTCAAGAGGCGGTCACGCTTCTATTCCGCCTAAGAACACACCGCTTGTTCGTCTTGGCAGATTCATGGCTGCAGTTGAAAAGAAAAATCTTTTTGAAACTAAAATGGCACCTGTTCTTCATGCCACTTTTGACAGTCTTTCTGAGACTATGAGTGGACCGTTAAAATTCGTACTTAAAAACTCAAAATTATTCAAGCCTTTACTTGTAAAAGTTATGCCGTTGGTTTCAGGGGCTGCAGGTGCTATGCTTCGTACTACAGTTGCATTCACTATGGCATCCGGCTCAGAGGGTACTAATGTTTTACCGCAGGAGGCGTGGGTAATAGCAAATATGCGTTATTCACACCATCAAGGTGGCAAATCAAGCATTGAAGCAATCAGAAAACTTGCAGAAAAATATGATATCGAAACCGTTGTGCTTGACCCGGGTGTTGACTCTCCTATTTCTGACCACAACAGTGATGCCTATAAGCTGATCGACAATGCTGTAACAAATGTTTTCGCGGATGTAAAGACCACACCATACATAATGACTGCCGCAAGCGACAGCCGTTTTATGTGGCGTGTCAGTGAAAACTGCCTGCGATTTGCTCCGTTCAGTATTAGTGACGAGCAATTGGAGGGTGTTCACGGAATAAATGAAAATATAGATTTATCTGCACTTGCTCCTGCAGTAGATTTTTACCGTTACATAATTACAAATGCTTAGGGAAGCAGTACAAATCCGAACCCGTTTTTTACGGTTAGATTTCCGTTATCCCTTCATTAAAATACTCGCAAATCCGCGAGGATTTGCTGTGTTTTATGCCTTGGTATACCGAAAATCTCCCTCGCAAAAAATCTGCGACCAAAAAGGTGAAAATTTTTTAATTGATTTTCGGTGGTTGAGAGTGCAGGAAGGCTGACGCCTTTTGGGCGAGTTCGGCTTTATACTGCTTCCCTAACCCCAAAGCTCCCAAACAATTATTAACTGCTCCGATTTGTACTGTCTGCACAAATCGGAGCAGTTAATTTCTCCAAGGGGATTAATTGTTTATTTAGAATGAGTAAATCTCAAACTCTTGTTTCATCTCAGCGATTGCTGCCTGCGGTTCAGTTAGCAAAGCGGAGAATTGCGTCATTCCTACCTGATTTTAAATTATCTATAATCTTCAACAAAATATGCGTTGGTGTTCGCCTTTTTTCCCGAGGGACCTATCACTTCAATTCGGAAGTATATATCCTCATCCTCCAGCTGAAAATCTGCTTGAGTTACATATTCACCCACAGGAGCATGCAAAGCCTTTGAGCGTCTGCCTGCAGTAGAAAGTGCTATACGTTGAGCCGGTGAACACTCAATGTGAACGTTACCATCCTCTAACGTCAGTTCAAAAATTCTCGGCTCACGGGTACAATAAAATGACCCGCTCTGCATAGCAGATATAACAGATTCATAACTGAGTGAATCACAAAGAAAAACTGTTTTTCCCCCGAAGCTGTCGCAACGAACATCACCAAAAGGAAATTCATTATGATTATCGTCTGCCATAGTACAAAACAATCGCTTTCCACTACGGAGCATTTCATCATAAACCTGCTCTTGTCCGTCATCTCCACCCTCAACAAACACAGAATTGTTATATATTTCTACAATACTACAGCCTTCTAAGTCACGATAGTCATCAAGACATTGCATTGACCAATAGGGATGATTATACGCAACTATAAAGCCTAGTTTTTTTAGCTTCTGTATATATTCGTTCACAGCTTTCATATCTCTGTAGTCAGGTGTGTCAGGAAGCACAACTTCTTTGTCACCATTTATATTAAATGCATTGAGGTGATAGCATCTTCGGAACTGACTGCTACTGACAACATTGTCGCTGATATCTGCCTCAAAGGAATTAATAGCAACAAAATCATCTGTGCAAAAATCGCTATGGTCAAAATAATTATCGTGATCCGAAAATGCAACTATGCTGTACCCCTGCTCCTTATATGCATCACGAATTTCTTCGGGCGATTTCCTGCCATCAGAGAGTGTGGTATGACAATGCAAATTAGCAACATATTGGTTTTTTTCTTTAGAAATTAGTATATGCTTCATCAGCGCTTTCTCCTTAAATATCCACTTTATTTTTATCCGTATTTTATCACATTAACTCTATATAATCAAGCAACACATCCAAACAAGCTTTTGTTGTTTAAATCCCATTTGATTAATAATTATCTATAGCAGTTCGTCAACATCTTTTGTGGGGATACCGTCCGAGAGAAGCATATTTCGGAACTCGTTCATTCCGCCCCATAAAAGGTTGCACTCAAAGTCCGTGAGCTTCAGTTTGGTTTTCTTATTAAACATAAAAATGACCTCCTTGTATTTGGTAATACCATTTTACAAGGAGGTGTGTGTTTTGTGGAATGTACGGATTAAATTTATTACACATCTTTTTGTGCTTTTAGGAATTCGATAATCCCGGAAAGCACTTTATTAAGATTTTCGTCCATCCAATTCTTTTTTGATGTTCTGAGATTGTTGATATAAAGACGATTATCAAAAGTATTCTTAACC
>JAZNWB010000068.1:0-5848 GCA_045593125.1 Congzhengia sp.
ACATAATCCTGACGGATATGTGGGGTTTTTAACGCAGAAATTCGTCTAAAATACGATTTTTAGGACAATACTTCCTTATCTGGTGGTGGCCAAAGCTACAGCCTATTTAATTTTGCAAATTACAGATTGTGTGCTTTACGCCATTCGTCAGCCTTGACAGCGGACATTCTTGTAATATTTTCCTGAGGATACTTTGAATCTTCCCCGCCAATTGTGTAAAGAAAATATTTGCCGGTTTCGGTTACATAAAGGATTTCTTCATATCCGTCTTTGTCGCCAAACGCACCAAAAGTATTTCTTGCAACAAGTTCTGATTTTTCTGTATCATACTCTACCTTACAAATAATTTTTTTCATAAAAAACCTCCTTATTTTTCATTATATTATAAATAAACTAACAATGTGCTTAATTACGTTGTGTGCACGTATAAAAAATTTTATACGTTAAATCTAAAGAGAATAATATCACCGTCGGCAACCACATATTCTTTACCTTCTGAACGAACGAGACCTTTTTCTTTCGCTGCTACCATCGAGCCGCATTCCATAAGATCGTTATATGCCACAACCTCGGCACGGATAAAGCCTTTTTCAAAGTCTGTGTGGATTTTACCTGCTGCCTGGGGTGCTTTCATTCCGTTTGTGATTGTCCATGCACGAACTTCTGGCTCGCCTGCAGTTAAATAACTGATAAGTCCGAGTAATTTATAGCTTTTCTTAACCAATCTGTCAAGACCTGATTCGTTAATGCCAAGCTCTTGTAAATATTCATCCTTTTCTTCAGGGTCTAAAGCTGAGATATCTTCTTCAATTTTAGCAGAAATGGGCATTACCTCTGCACCCTCAGCGTCAGCTAATACTGTCAAACGCTTTACAAAATCGTTGTTTTCAATACCACTTACAAAGTCGTCCTCTGCCACGTTTGCCGCATAGATGATAGGCTTTTTGGTGAGTAAGTCGATTTCTTTCATAAATTCTGCATCGTCTTCCGATAAATCAAAGGAACGTGCAGGCTTGCCGGATTCTAAATGGGCGTAGAGCTTTTCTAAAAATTCTACTTCAATCTTATATTTTTTCTCTCCTGATTTTGCCATTTTGCGAACCTTATCTGTGCGGTTTTCCACCATTTCCATATCTGCAAAAATAAGTTCTAAATTGATTGTTTCAACATCACGAACAGGGTCAACAGAACCTTCAACGTGTATGATGTTTGTATCTTCAAAGCAACGTACAACGTGAACTATCGCGTCAACCTGTCTTATGTGAGATAGGAATTTGTTACCAAGGCCCTCTCCTCGGCTTGCACCTTTAACCAAACCTGCAATGTCAACAAACTCAATAACTGCATGTGTAACCTTTTGGGGATTGTACATTTGGGCTAACTTATCAAGACGCTCATCGGGAACGGCTACAATACCAACGTTAGGCTCAATGGTACAGAAAGGGTAGTTTGCAGACTCTGCACCCGCCTGAGTAATAGCGTTAAAAAGTGTGGACTTACCAACGTTTGGAAGACCGACTATTCCAAGTTTCATATATTTCACCTCATAAATGATTTCATTTTATATTTTACTGCATACATTATACCCCAAATGTGGCGTTACTGCAAGAGTTTTTTGAATTTACAAGACAAGAAAGAAAAATAAATGTTTCACCTTGAAAAAAGTGTTGCTTTTTGTCGAAAGTGGTGCTAATATATATGCGAAAAGTTCAAGAAACTTGAACTTTTATGACATCGACAGAAGGAGACACCCATTATGAACGAAAATTATAAAAACACTTTTGCAGAGAAAATAAGAATACTACGTAAAAAAACAGGCTTGACACAGAATGCTTTCGGAGCGAGAGTTCACTTGTCTAGGAGTTGTATAGCAAATTATGAAGCAGGCAGAAGATTTCCGGGTAGAGAGTTGGCAGAATATATTGCAATCTGTTTTGGAATGGATGCAGGATATTTCTTTGAAGAAGCATATGCATAAAAGAAGGATTCGCTTTGCGAATCCTTCTTTTATAATTTAAATAAGTTATTCTTATTTTAAAGCAGCTTTAGCCTGTTCAACTAATGCTGCGAATGCAGCCTTGTCAGAAACTGCGATTTCTGCTAACATTTTACGGTTCATTTCGATACCAGCTTTCTTTAAGCCGTTCATGAATGTAGAGTAGTTCATACCGTTCATCTTTGTAGCTGCAGAAATTCTTGCAATCCAGAGCTGACGGAAGTTTCTCTTCTTTAATTTACGACCAACGTAAGCGTATGAAAGTGACTTCATTACAGCTTCTTTAGCAGTTCTGAACTGCTTGCTCTTAGCACCTCTGTAACCCTTAGCGAGTTTTAAAATTCTTTTATGTCTTTTGCGCGTAGCCATAGCGCCCTTAATTCTTGCCATTTGTTGTTACCTCCAATATTATTTTTCTTTAATGCTTACTTATAAGGAATTAACTTCTTTAATGTCTTTAAGTTAGCGCTTGATGCATACGCACCTTTTCTTAAGTTTCTTTTTCTCTTAGTTGATTTCTTTGTGAGAATGTGGCTTGTAAAAGCGTGATTCATCTTTACTTTACCGTTCTTTGTAACTCTGAATCTCTTAGCACTTGCTCTATGTGTTTTAATTTTAGGCATTTTCGTTACCCCTTCCAAAAAATTTTTTATTTTGCTGTGCCCTTAGGGGACACAACCATGCTCATATTTTTGCCTTCAAGCTTCGGTGGTTTGTCAACTGAACCAACATCGGCAACAGCTTCTTTAAACCTTTCCATAAGCTCAAGTCCTAAAGCACTGTGATGTACCTCACGTCCGCGGAAGCGAACTGTGATTTTTACCTTATCTCCTGCGGCCAAGAACTTCTTAACGTGATTTGCCTTAGTATCAAAGTCGTGGTTGTCAATAGACGGAGAAAGTCTGATTTCTTTAATGGTCATTACCTTTTGGTTTTTCTTGGCTTCTTTGTCACGCTTGGCCAGTTCAAACTTATACTTACCATAGTCCATCATTTTGCACACGGGCGGCTCCGCTTTGGGAGCGATGAGTACAAGGTCAAGGTTTTTAGCATAAGCCTGCTCTAAAGCATCAGCACCTGATGTGATACCGATAGGTTCACCGTCAGGACCTACAAGGCGGACCTCTTTACATTTGATTTCTTCGTTAATCAACAATTCTTGCTTACTGATGGCAAAACACCTCCAAAAAATTTTAACGCATAAAAATAAGCGGACAGTCCCCTGTCCGCTAAAATACTAATACAAAAAGTGAAAGTATTTGACCGCTTCGGCTTTGCCTGGCGGTGAGAAACGAACAAGTTTCTGCTTTAATGCTTAATTATAATAACACACTGCGCATGGTTTGTCAAGAAGTTTTTTTGAAAAATTTAAACATTGACGCGGTGGCTAAAAAAGCAACGGTTTTTATTCTGTAATATGTATCATGTCTGTGGAAAATTAGTATTAATAGGTAGAAAATGACGAAAAATGTCTGAAAAAAGGGAAAAAAATCGTTATTTTTATAGGGAAGAATCCTTGACTTTTACACAAAAACAACATATAATACCTATGCAGTATTTTTTGTAATTAAAAATTAATATAAGAAGGAGACGACAAAATATGAAAAAAATTATTGCAATATTACTTGCTATGTCTATGCTCTTTAGCGTAGTTGGCGTAGTAGGTGCAGAAGACGCATTAGAAATCGGTAATGAAGTGCTTACTCTTGCTCCCGCTGAGCTTCCCAGCGCTACAGTTACAGAGCTTGATGTACACGAAATTGCAGAGGATGTAGAACTTACATACGCACTTAATTTTAAGGCAGACCCTGCAACAGAAGCACAGCTCGCAGCTTATGGCGACTGGTATGCAGATTTCGTTCTTACAGTAAATAAGAACGCAACATTCAATGCAAATGGCGAAGTTGACGGCTACCTTGCAGGTCAGTACGACGAATGGAGTGAAAACTGGGTTTCAGTTCCTTTTGAAAACACAGCTATCGAAGCTGATGTTCCTTTAAAGATTATGGAAAAAGCTGCTGAAATCATGGGCGAACCCGGCCTTAAGTACAGATATTCAGAAGTATATGAAACAGTACAGGACTTTGACTGTGGCGTTTACTTCTCTGATGAGTTCTTAAAGGCAAATGCAGATCTTGTTACAACATTAGAACTTCGTATCTACAACCCTGAAAATGAAGAAGAATACTATTCAATCGGTACAGCATATGAATTCAAGGTGAAAGCTGCAACAACAGAAGAAGGTGCAGTTGTTCAGGGTACAAAAGTAACAGGCAGTGCTGTTGAAATTCATGATATCAGCACAGGTGGCTCAACAAATGTGACAATTGATACAAATGAATTTGTTGAAGATACAGAAGAGACTGCTGTAGTTGACACAGTTAAGCTTCCCGTTGCTGCTGTTGAAGCAGTAGAAGCACTTGGCGACGACGCAACACTCAACATCACATTAGCAAACGGCGAAGACAGTGATGTGGAAGTTTCAATCAACAAAGAAGCTCTTGCTGCAATCAAGCAGGCTGCAGACGATGCAGGTGCTTCAGATGTTATCCTCAAGGTTGAAGTTACTGAAGACCTGGAATCAGAACAGGACAATACTGTTTCAACTCTTGAAAACAGCGTTGTTTACAAGGTTTCTTTCGAAACAGAAGACGGCACACCCGTATACGCACCTGCTGATATTGCAGGCACAAGAAATATTGAAGTTAAGATTCACTATGTACCCGTAGCAACAGGCAATGTAACAGTAAAGGTTAAACATCTTAAAGACGATGGTACATTAGAAAATGTAGACTTTACATACTCAAACAACATCATTACATTGAACCTTTCTCACTTCTCTGAATACGTAATTTATGAAGAAGTAGTTCAGGCGCCCTCAATCATTGGCGGTGGCGGCGGTGGCGGTTTCGCTTCTGCATCTTACACAGTTAAATTCGATACAAACGGTGGCAGCAAGGTTTCAAGCCAGAGCTTAAAGAAGAATGCAGTAGTTGCAGAACCCAAAGAACCCACAAAAGAAGGTTACACATTTGCAGGCTGGTACACAGATGCTAAACTCACAGAAAAATATGACTTCGCAACAAAAGTAGAAAAGAGCTTCACACTTTATGCAGGCTGGAACGAAGATGTAAAAGCAGATGAAGACGACAAGGCTGAATTCAAACTTACAATTGGAAGCAAAGAAGCAACTGTTTGGGGCGAAGCAGTTACAAACGACGTTGCTCCTGTTATCGTAAACGACAGAACAATGCTTCCTGCAAGATTTGTTGCTGAAAACCTTGGTGCAAAGGTAGAATGGAATGCAGAAGAAAGAAAAGTAACAATCACAGCAGAAGATATAGAAATCGTTCTTGTTATTGATTCTGATGTTGCTTATGTAAATGGCGAAGAAGTAAAACTCGACAGCCCTGCATTCATTATGAATGACAGAACATACACACCTGTAAGATTTATCGCAGAAAACCTCGGTGCAAAGGTTAACTGGGTAGAAGGCGCATCTGAAGTTATCATTACAAAATAATAAAGCACAAAGTTAAAAAATGACCGGGATTTCCCGGTCATTTTTTATTCCAAAGCCTGTAACAACCCTATTTGTGCTTTTTAAAGAAATACTCCTAAAGCAATGTTACCAAATTCTGTTTTTCCAACAAATCATCTGTCTTAAAAACAGAAAGATTATTATTGATAGAATATATTATAACACTATCTCGCCTGTCTCTTGAATCAAGTATGGCAAATTTTGAAATTCTTAAAAGAAGTTGTGTTTCTTCTAAAGAAAGATTCATACCAAAAGAGATAGAAATTAAAATATCACGTGATGGGTTTCTTTCTCCTTTAAAAACTTTATAT
>JAZNWB010000069.1:0-1858 GCA_045593125.1 Congzhengia sp.
TCAACCTCCTCTAAACGTGCGGGGAGCTCTGCCTCACTACGTCTGTAAACTATGTAGACCTCATCAGCACCAAGACGTTTTGCACAACGTGCTGCGTCCATAGCAACGTTACCGCCGCCTACAACTGCTACACGTTTCGCGTGCAGTATAGGTGTTGTAGCATCTTCTTTATATGCTTTCATAAGATTTGTTCTTGTTAAGAATTCATTTGCAGAATATACACCCTTGAAGTTTTCTCCGGGGATACCCATAAATCTGGGAAGACCTGCACCTGAACCGATAAATACTGATTCAAAGCCTTCATCTAAGAGCTCGTCAACAGACATTGACATACCGATTACAGCATTTGTTTCGATTTTTACGCCCAATGCTTTTAATGTATCGATTTCTTTTTGTACGATTGATTTGGGCAAACGGAATTCGGGAATACCGTAAACAAGTACGCCGCCTGCTAAGTGAAGTGCCTCAAACACTGTTACGTCATAGCCTTTCTTTGCCAAATCACCGGCACAGGTGAGTCCTGAAGGACCTGAGCCTACAATTGCAACCTTGTGACCGTTTGTTTCAGGCTTTTTGGGGGCTTCGGTTGCGTTAGCGTTGTGATAATCTGCAACAAAACGTTCGAGTCTACCGATAGCAACGGGTTCGCCCTTAATACCGCGTACGCACTTCTGCTCACACTGTGTTTCCTGAGGACAAACTCTACCGCAAACAGCAGGGAGAGAGCTTGATTTTGTGATGATTTCATAAGCACCCTCAAAGTCGCCTGCAGCAACTCTCTCAATAAATGCAGGGATGTCGATGCATACAGGACAACCTGATATACATGGCTTGTGTTTACAGTTTAAGCATCTTTGTGCTTCGTCTATTGCCATTTCCGGTGTATAGCCTAAAGCTACCTCTTTAAAGTTTTTATTTCTTACATCTGCCTCCTGGTGAGGCATGGGGTTCTTAGTTAAACTCATATTTGCCATCTTACTTTACCTCCTTAGAAAAAAGGTTGCAGGTTTCATCGTATGCGTGGCGTTCAAAATCGTTGTACATACGGCTTCTGTCCATTGCTTCGTCAAAATCAACTAAATGTCCGTCAAATTCGGGACCGTCAACACAGGCAAATTTCATTTCGCCGCCAACTGACAATCTGCAGCCGCCGCACATACCTGTACCATCAATCATAACGGGGTTCATGGAAACTACAGTTTTTATGCCGTATTCTTTAGTTAATTTGCACACGAATTTCATCATAATCAATGGACCGATAGCAATAACTTCATCATACTGATTTCCTGCTTCTATCAGCTTTTTCAAAGCGTCTGTAACAAGGCCTTTTTCGCCCACAGAACCATCATCAGACATAATAATCAGTTCATTGGATGCTGCGCGGAATTCGTCTTCTAAAATAAGTAAATCTTTGTTTCTGAAACCAACGATTGAGTGAACCTCGCAGCCTAACTCGTGGAGTTTTTTAGCTACGGGGTATGCAATAGCACAACCAACACCGCCACCTACAACGGCAACTTTCTTCAAGCCTTCTGTATGAGTAGCTCGACCTAAAGGACCAACAAAATCAGAAATAAATTCGCCTTCTTCTTTCTGGTTTAAGAGAGCAGTTGTGGCACCGACAATCTGAAAAATGATTGTGATTGTACCGGCATCGCGGTTGTAGTCAGCTACAGTCAAGGGGATACGCTCGCCGTCACTTGTCACACGCAAAATTATAAACTGACCGGGTTCTGCCTTTCTGGCAACTAAGGGAGCTTCAATTTCCATCAAAGTTACTGTGGGGTTTAATACCTTTTTCTTAACAATTTTGAACAATTTCATAACCTTCCTTCCACATTGAACTAACAGTATCATT
>JAZNWB010000070.1:0-20090 GCA_045593125.1 Congzhengia sp.
ATCAGGTTTTTTAATAGTGTAGCCACAATAGTGACAGGTAAGTGTGTTGCGGCTTTTGTGATAGGTAAGGGTTATGTCGCAGTTTTTACATTTTGCTACGTAACCGCATGAGCGGCAGGCAACAAATGTGGAAAATCCGCGTCTGTTCAAAAACAGTATTGTCTGCTCGCCGGAGTTTAAGTTTTTCTGCATCTCGCTCATTAGGGCACTGCCTATACAAGAGCGGTTTCCTGATTTTAATTCATCTCTCATATCAGAAACTATAATTTCGGGGAGCTCAGCACCTGTTGCACGGTGACTGAGTGTAAGCAGCTTATATTCGCCTGAATTTGCCTTATAAAAGCTTTCAACAGATGGCGTCGCTGATGCTAAAACACATACAGCGTTATTCATGCGTGACCGCAATCGTGCAATGTCCCGTGCGTGATACGTGGGAGCGTTTTCTGCCTTGTAGCTTGTTTCGTGTTCCTCGTCAATGACTATAACACCTATATTTTTAATGGGGGCAAAAATGGCAGATCTTGCACCTACAACGACGGTCGCTTCTCCCCGTTTTATTCTTTTGTATTCGTCTGCACGCTCACCAAGGGAGAGGGCAGAGTGTAAAACTGCAATTTTTTTGCCGAATCTTGACACAAACCTTGTTACCATCTGAGGTGTCAGTGAAATCTCAGGAACCAATACAATAGCGGTTTTATTAAGTTTTAGTGCATTTTCTATGCAGTTTAAGAAAACCTCCGTCTTTCCGCTACCTGTAATGCCGTGTAACAGAAAAGTACCACCCTCAGCGTTCTCGATAGATTGCGTTATTGTATCTACTGCACATTGCTGCTCATCGTTCAAATGAGGGGAAGTGCTTTTCGGTATTTCGTCATAGTTTAAAGGCATTCTAAGAGTTTCGATGATTTCTTCTTTTATGAAACCTTTTCCCTTTAGTGCTTTTATAGCAGCATAACCCGCTCCTGTTAGAAATGTGATATCGGCGTCTGCTACAAAATCGTTCTGGATTAAAAGCTCCAAAATCTGTGCCTGCTTGGGGGCTTTTTCGCGTAGGCTCTCTAATACTTCAAAGGCTTCGTCGCAGGGGAGATTAAGCGTTGAGCCGCGGATTAATTTATCGCCTACCTTATTTTTTCTGCCGCTACCAGGGGGAAGAATTGTTTTTATTGCACTGATATATGAGCAAAAGCAGGTGTCTTTTAAATGTTTTGCGACAGTGAGCATTTCTTCATCAAATAAAGGCTCAGGAGATGCAAGTGTGGAAATTTCTTTTATGTCACCTGTAAAATCAGTTTCTGAATTTACCGACAGAACGTAGCCGTCAATGAGCTTTTTTCCTCTGCCAAAGGGCACAAAAACATGACTGCCGACGCTGATTTTATCAGCTAATTCGTCAGGGATACGATAGTCAAATATTTTGTCGATATCGAGTGCTAATCTGTTTATGATAACACCTGCAAAATTACCCTTCATACTCATCGTCCTTTGCTTTAATATGCAAAAATGCCGAATTTATTTCGTCAAAGCCATACCCGCGGGATGCAAGATATCGCTTTACTTTCATTATATTTTTAATATCGTAATTTCCTGAAAGTTTTTTTTCAATTAAGCTTTCCAAGTTTTCCGATATAGTGTCGTCTGCTCCAAGTTCTTCTATAACATGTTCAATAATGGAATCAGAGATTCCTTTTTCATGTAATTTCCATTTCACCTGACGTATGCCGAATTTCTTTAAGTGAATAAGGTCGTGTGCACATCGTCTGGCGTAATCTGTGTCGTCTAAAAGTTTATATTCTTTTAAAAAGTCAATAGTACGCACTACAATTTCTTCGTCACCAATGTGGTTTTTGAGCTTTTCTCTCATTGCTTTTACTGTGTAACTTCTTGAAGAAACAAGGTTTGCCGCATAATTTTTGGCCTCTTCAAAAACTGCTGTATTTTTTATAAGGGAAAGCTTTTCTTGTGTTATTTCGTCTCCTTCAGACAAATGGTATGATAAAACGGTAAATCGGTCCGCACCAAAAGAAAACTCTCCGTCGATAAATACGGACAAGCGTGATTTATTCTTTTTTTGCTCCTCAATTTTTGTTATTTTCATAGCATTCCTTTGTTTTAAAAAGCAGGGCGGTGCGTTCCGCCCTGCTTTATTTTTTTATAAATTATTCTGCTGTTCTGTCACAATAAACGCCGAGAGGGTAATAGGGTAACATATTTTCCCTTAACCAGTTCATTGCCTCAACGGGAGATAAACCCCAGTTTGTAGGACAGGTTGAAACAACCTCGACTAATGAAAAGCCCTTGCCTGCAAGCTGAGTTTCAAAAGCCTTCTTAATGGCTTTTTTTGCCTGTCTGATGTGGGGAACTGTATCAATTGTAACACGTTCAATGTATGCAGCACCTGATGTTGTAGAAAGCATCTCGCTGACACGGATAGGATGTCCCTGTGTTTTTGTGTCACGACCGTAAGGAGAGGTCTGTGTAACCTGACCAGGAAGTGTGGTGGGAGCCATCTGACCGCCTGTCATACCATAGATTGCGTTGTTGATAAAGATAATTGTGATGTTTTCGCCTCTTGCTGCTGCGTGAACAGTTTCGGCTGTACCGATAGCAGCTAAATCGCCATCGCCCTGATAAGTAAATACTACCTTGTCAGGATGAACTCTTTTGATACCTGTTGCAACTGCAGGAGCTCTGCCGTGAGCAGCTTCCTGTACGTCACAGTTAAAGTAGTTGTAAGCAAAAACTGCACAACCAACAGGTGCAACGCCGATTGTATTACCTTCAATACCTAATTCATCTATAACTTCTGCAACTAATCTGTGCACAATGCCGTGACCGCAGCCGGGGCAGTAGTGCAGAGGAACGTCGCAGAGTGCATGTGGTCTTTTAAATACCTGTTCCATTATTTGTCACCCCCGATGATTTTCTTTACCTCGTCGATAATTTCGTTGGGGTAAGGGATATTACCACCTGTTCTACCGTAGAAATAAACAGGAATTGTGCCGTTAACGGCGAGCTTAACGTCTTCAACCATCTGTCCCATGCTCATTTCAACACTCATGATGCCCTTTGCATTTTTTGTGTGTTCGATATAAGCCTCAGAGGGGAATGGCCACAAGGTAATTGGACGGATTAAACCTGCCTTAATACCCTGAGCACGTAACTCGTCAACTGCGTTCTTACAAATACGTGCAACTGAGCCGTAAGCAGTAAGTACAAAATCAGCATCCTCTGTTTTGTATGCTTCAAACTTCTTTTCTGTAGCTTCAATTGTTGCGTATTTTTCGTATCTTTCCAATACTAATTTTTCCAGTGTGTTAGGCTCGATGTAGAGTGAGTTAATAACATTATGCTCACGCTTCATCTGTGTACCTGTTGTAGCCCATGTTTTTTCGGGAACGCATCTTCCTGATTCTTTCTTTTCGAATACAACGGGCTCCATCATCTGACCGAGCATACCATCGCCTAAAATCATAACAGGCATTCTGTAAATGTCAGCCATGTCAAATGCATCAGCTGTCATATCTACAATTTCCTGTACTGATGAAGGAGCGAGTACTATTACACGATAGTCACCGTGTCCGTGTCCCTTTGTAGCCTGGAAATAGTCACACTGTGAGGGCTGAATACCACCTAAGCCCGGGCCCGCACGTACAATGTTAATAACAACGCAGGGAAGGTCTGCACCTGCCATGTATGAAAGAGCTTCTGCCTTTAAGCTGATACCGGGAGAAGATGATGATGTCATAACTCTAGCTCCCGCACCTGCTGCACCATAAACCATATTTGCAGCAGAAACTTCACTTTCTGCCTGTAAAAATACTCCACCGATTTTGGGCATACGCTTTGCCATGTATGCACTTATTTCTGTTTGGGGAGTGATTGGGTATCCGAAAAAGTAACGACATCCTGCCATGATTGCAGCTTCAGCAATGGCTTCATTACCTTTTACAAGAACCTTTTCTGCCATATTTATTCAATCCTTTCGTCAAATTATTTATACACCTCTATTGCACAGTCGGGGCACATTGTTGCACACATTGCACAGCCTATGCAGTCATCGGGATTTGAAACCTTAGCAGGTTTGTAACCCTTTGCGTTTAATGTGTCGGATTCGCCTAAAACCTTCTTTGGGCACGCACCAACGCAAAGATAGCAGCCTTTACATACGTTTTCTAAAATAACTACTTTTGCCATGATAAAAATTCCTTTCTGCTTTATATTTTTAAAAGCTTTCTCTCAATTTTGAAGAGCTTATTTTTTACTTCTTTTGAAAAATCAGCGTCTATTGCTGAAACAACATACTTTATGGGAATGTTGAGTTGTTCTGAGACTTCCTTTACCACTTTGTAGCCCTCTTCTATAATTTCCTTTGTTGTTTCATCAGAAATGTTGGTGTCTGCTATTAGGTCTGTAACAGAAAGTCGTGATGACAACTCAATATTTTCTTTCATTTCGATGATTTCCTCTACTGTGCCTGACAAAGGACGTCGTGTGTTTACTACAAGGCTCACATCTACGTCTGCCTCTTCAAAGAAGCGTTTATATCGTCCCAGTGCAATAGCCCCATCATCATCGCCGCCTACGTCTATAACGATGGCAGCATCGTCTACGTTGAAAATTCTCATAACATCAGGGGGTAGTGCGGGGATATCCACATTCGTGCCTGCGTAGTCAGGAGCAATGACAGTTATACCATTAGCCTCCAATAGACCTCGTGCATCGTTTGAACGGAAATATGGATTAACAATGTCCAAATCTACCAAAAAAACCTTGTCGTGAGTCTTTTTAAGATACAGAGCATAATTTACGGAATACTCCGTTTTACCGCTGCCATAGTGGCCTACGGTAATGTATATTTTGCTGTTCATAATAAATCCACCAAATTATCCAGTTTATCAGATTACAGTATAGCACATTTTTTCAATGGTGTACAGTATTTTTGACAAAAAAACCGGAATTGTTTGAAAAAATTCACTTTATTTGCTTTTGTATGTCTTGAAATGGCCTTTTATTTATGTTAAAATAGAAACATAGTAAAGAATGTCAGGGGAATTTTATGAAAAAGCTCATAAAAAGACTGTTTGGTTTAATAATTCTTGCAAGCTTTTGTGTAGGTGGTTTTTATACTGCCATGGGATACGGAATGTATCGTGCAAAGGTTGCCGAGCAGTCAATCGAAGACAGGATTGAAAAAGTGAGGGCAGGTGTAAATTATACTCGGCTCACGGACGTTCCCGAAATCTTCACAGATGCGATAATTTCTGTTGAGGATAGCAGATTTTACAAACATTCGGGTGTTGATATTGTAGCACTGGTGCGTGCTATGACTGCCAATATACGCCAAAAAGAATTTGTTCAGGGGGGTTCTACCATTTCCCAGCAGTTTGCAAAAAATTTGCTTTTCTCTCATGATCAAAGCCTGTCACGAAAAATAGCGGAGCTTTTTGCTACTGGTTATATTGAAAAGAATTACGAAAAAGACCAAATCCTGGAGCTTTACATGAATGTGATTTACTACGGTGATGGATATTATAATATACGTGAGGCAAGTTTGGGATATTTTGGTGTTTTGCCTTGTGATTTAACACCATATCAGGCAACAATGCTTGCAGGTATTCCCAATGCACCATCGGTTTATGCACCTACAAAGAATTTAGACCTTGCCCAGAAGCGTCAGAACAAGGTTTTAGACAGAATGGTAGAGAGCGGTGCAATAACGCAGGATGAAATGAATGGGATATTAAAAGATAGGAGATAAACATGAAAAGGCTTGCAGGCTTAGTACTTACAGTAATAATGTTAATAAGTATGGGGAGTGCCGCTTTTGCAGAGGATTCATATATGGGATTTTCTGTATCAGAAGGATGGTATGTATTTTCCCGTGACATGAAGGATACCGAACTTTTAAAAAGTCTAGATTTGACGGCCGCCGAGGTTAATGAAATACTGGATAATTCAGGTTGCAGGTATCTTCTTTCAAATCCTGCGAAGGACTGTGAAATTTACGTCAAAGTAAACGAAACAGATTTTTCCTATGAGCTTTACAATTTTGCAGAGCATACAAACGAATATTTGATGGAAAACCTCAGAAAAATCCTGTATGATGGTTTTGCTATGAAGGGGCTAAACTACAATGATGCAGGAGTTGTAATTTCTGACTATCCTCAAATGAAATTTGTAACAGTTCCGGGCAGTACATTTTATGATGATAAAAAACACGGTATTGTGTTTGGCGGGACTGTTGTAAACGGCTCGGCTGTAGGGTTTACTATGTATCTTGAGAGCGAGGAGGTGCGTGACGAAGATATCAATACAATGCAGGAGGTTGCCCGCACCCTTACCTTTACAGTAATAAAGGATAAGGCAGAAGACAGTCCTCAGGCGGTAATCGAAGAAGAATCGCAAAACGCATTGGAGTTTATGGTTGGTGGCTTTGGTGCAATTGTGGTGATTGTTTTTTGTGTGTTAATGATAGAAAAATTAAGACGAAAGGAAAGATAAAATGAAACGTTCAGAAATTAACAAACTTATGAGAGAGGCTGTTGAATTTATCAACAAAATGAATTTCAAACTACCTCCTTTTGCATTCTGGAGTGCAGAGGAATGGGAAGAAAAAGGTCATGAATATGATGAAATCCGTGATAATATGTTAGGTTGGGACATAACAGATTTTGGTTCGGGAGATTTCCATAAGGTAGGACTTTTGCTGTTTACATTGAGAAATGGCAATTTGAAGGACAAAAAATACACAAAGCCTTATGCGGAAAAGCTCCTTATCACTCAGGAGGGACAGGTTACTCCCTGTCATTTTCACTGGAACAAGATGGAGGACATCATAAACCGTGGTGGCGGAGAGTTAGTCATTGAGGTCTATAATTCAACAGAAAACGAAGAACTTGCGGATACGGATGTAGATATTTACATGGACGGCAGACACTTTACAGTTCCTGCAGGAAGCCATGTAAGACTTAAGCCCGGTGAAAGTATTGCTATTCAGCAGGGAATGTATCACAAATTCTGGGCAGAAGGCGGCACGGTTTTAGTTGGTGAGGTGTCCATGGTGAACGATGACACGGCAGACAACAGATTCTATGAGCCCACCGGCAGATTCCCTGAAATAGAAGAAGATGAAGCACCGTTGTATCTTTTGGGTAATGAATATCCAAAGGCGAAATAATTTTTCAAATATACATAAAATAGCACCTACTACAGTGGGTGCTGTTTTATTTTGGCGCGCCTTGAGGGATGGTGCCTTGATCTGCAAGTCATCCCTGCTTGTCAAACAAGATTTGAGGGATTCGCCCTGCTGCGGCAGGGCCGGTTCGCGGATCTGACAGTCCACCGGACTGTCATTCAACACCGCTCACTTCGAATCCCTTCTGAAAGAAAACGCATAAACAAAAAGACACCCACTATCGTGGATGTCTTTCTGTTTATGGCGCGCCTTGAGGGATTCGAACCCCCGACGCCTCGGTTCGTAGCCGAGTCCTCTATCCAGCTGAGGTAAAGGCGCAAATGCTTTTCAAAATCAGCAAAGTCTATTTTAGCATAAACCTTTTACTTTGTCAACAACTTTTTTACAGTTTCTTTACGTTATCCCTAGTTTTCTTGACCTTTTTTTGTACTTATGTTATAATTGGGAAAAGCCTAAAATACAATATTAATACAAGCTATCACAAGAAATGAGGACAGAATATGATTAAGAAGTTTATATATTTATGCTTAGTGGTTGTACTTTTTGTCAGTATGAATATGTCGGCAATTTCAGTGTCTTCTGCAGGAGATACGCAGTTTGTTGACGTAACATCAAGCTATTCATGGGCGACAGACGCTATCAATGAACTTGTGAAAAAAGGTGCAATCTCAGGGGTTGACAGTAAGCATTTTGAGCCTGACAGTTCTGTAACAAAGGAACAGTTTGCAAAGATGCTTGTGGGAGCATTGGACATTGAATTACCCGAAGACGCCAAGCCTGTTGAGGGAGAAGAAATTGTCGAGGAAGAAAAGGTATCCTACAAAGACATCCCCAAAACCCGCTGGTCTTATCCATATGTGAACGCAGCGTCCGAGTTCTTTTATGATGACTCATATGGTTCAGGGGCATTTAATCCTGAGGAAAACTATACCCGTGAAAAATGTGCATATGCTATTGCGTACGCATTAGGCTACGGAAGCAAAAGTGCAAACCTTTTAGACAGCAAGGTTTTAGAGGACAATTTTAAAGACGCATCCGATGTGGCACAACCCCTAAAGAGTGCGGTTGCAATGACGGCAGAACGTGGCATTGTAAAGGGTGCTGATGGAAAATTACGTCCCAAGGGCGAGGTAACTCGTGCTGAAGCTGCGGTCCTTTTACATCGTGCGATGGAATATAAGGCAAGAAATTCGCAGAATTTATTTATAACCCAGACTCCCATTACGGGAAAAAGCACAGTAACCTTAGAGCAGGCAAAGCGTTGGGCAGAAAGTAAGGGTGCTCATCAAAGATTTATTGATGCGGCAGAATTTTACTGGAAATACGGAGAAATCACAGGTATCAGACCTGAGGTTTTATATGGACAAGCTGCCAAGGAAACAGGCTTTGGTAAGTACGGCGGTGCGGTAGCACCCGAACAGAACAACTGGGCAGGCATAAAGATTAAAAATCCTATAGGAGACCGTCCTGAAGACCACGAAACATTTGCTACTCCCGAGGATGGAGTTCGTGCACATTTTAATCACATTTCAGTATATATCGGAGGCATAGAGCCTGTGGGTGAGCCCCATGACAGATACTTTGTCATCAAGACCGTGGCGTGGCGTGGCACAGTAAAATATGTGGAACAGTTAGGCGGCAAATGGGCACCTGATGTTACATATGGATATAACATTGTAGTAAAGATGCTAAGAGGCATGGAAAATGCATAAATAAAAGACCGCATAGCGGTCTTTTATTATTTTATTATTTGCTCTACGGATTTTCCGTGGGGCCTGTTGTAACGTTTCAGCTTAAAAAGTGATGAGGTTTGAGAAATTTTATTTACCCCTTCTGTGCAGGATAGGCTCATTTTAAAGCCGAGCTTTTTGATTTCCGCCTCGGTCTCACGACACATAAAGCCGAAAGGATATGTGAAACAATCGGAGTGAAAGCCTGTATAGGTGTAGATGAGATTTCTCATTTTTGTTGCGTCTTCAGTAAATATACGTCTGTGGTGCTCGGTGCTCTCGCCTTGCATCTTAGCACAGCCTTGTCTGCCATTAGATACTTTGTGCAGATCGTATGTGTGATTGCCGATTTCGGTGTGGGATGATTTTGAAAGCGATGCAATGTCGTTCCAGTCAAGATATGCGTAAGCTACCGCTTTATCGGGATGCTCGGTGTAGTCGTTGGTATAAGAACCCACAACGGAAACAAGTGCTTTCATTCTATATTTTTCTAAAAGAGGAACTGCGTATTCAAGATATGAAAGATGCCCGTCATCAAAAGTAAGCATCACGCACTTTTCGGGTAACGGAGTACCTTTTTCCTGATAGGCAATAAGGTCACGTGGGAGAATGGATGTGTACCCCTCTTTTTTTAAAAATTTCAGGTCCTGCTCAAGTTCATCGGGAGAAATTATAAATTTACCATGCTTTTTTGAATCCTTTAAGATGTGATGATACATAATTATCGGGAGTTCGTAATCAGAGTTTTTTTGCTGTGCTATGCAACAAATGTAGGACCCTGCGTGAAAAATCCCGAAAAGTATGGCAATTGTCAATATAAAAACCAATAGCCGAAAAAAATATCGTTTCACAAAATCACCTCTTTTTTGAATTATATGAATTGACGGCTTGTCTAAAACATATAATTTTTTGAGGTGAGAAAATTGTACAAAAACTTCTACAGATTTTCCTTTTTGTCGGTGGTGCTGTCAGTCATCGTAGCATTAACAGTAACCGTTGCACCTGCCTATGGGCAAAGCGTGTCCGTAGAAAAGGACGGGTACATTAAGTGGGTTGATTTTAATGTTACATATAGTGCATTGTCTGAGTGCTTAAAATATGATATAGATACCTATGGCAAAAAAGAACATGCAAGCTGGATAGATTTGCTGGCTATACTTTCTGCCCGCGGGGGAGGAAATTTTAAAAACTACAAATCATCTCATTTGGCAAAAATAACAGCGGAGCTCAAATCAGGAAGAACAATTGATGAAATAACTAAGGATTTAAAGTACTATGATTATTATAAGGAAGCGTATTCTGGTGTTTTGGGAGGTTTTGTAGGAGAGTACGAAATAGAACGAGATGACGGAACATACGAAAAAAAGTATGGTCTTAAAGCGTTTTCGCCCATTGCCGGAGGATATTCCTATTCTCATTTTGACGATTTCGGTGCAAGCCGTTCCTACGGATTTCGCAGGAAGCATTTAGGTCACGATATGATGGGAAGTGTGGGAACGCCCATAGTTGCGGTGGAATCAGGTTACGTTGAGTGTGTCGGCTGGAATCAGTACGGAGGGTGGAGAATTGGTATCAGAAGCTTTGACAAAAAGCGGTATTATTATTACGCTCATCTTCGCCGTGACCACCCCTATAACGATATGTATGAGGGGAAAATAGTAACAGCAGGAGATGTTATAGGATACCTTGGTATGACAGGCTACAGCACAAAGGAAAATGTGAACAATATAAACACACCGCATCTTCATTGGGGTATGCAGCTTATTTTTGATGAAAGTCAAAAGGATGCTATAGCTGAAATATGGATAGATTTATACGCAATTACAAAGCTTTTGGAACAGAATCGTTCGGCAGTCGTAAGAAATGACGAGGAAAAGGAATATTACAGAAAATATGAGATGTTCGAGCATGGATTAGAAAAATAAAGAAAGACGAAGAAAATCTTCGTCTTTCTTTATTTTTTTGTTGCAACTGTTGAAAAGATGTGTTAAAATAGTATAAATTAGTATAAGTAGGACAATTTTGGGGAGATTTCCATGAAAGAAACTAAAGAAACTGTAAATATTCCTGAGTGTGCAGCGTATTTGGCCGAGGACTATGATGTTGTAGTTATCGGTGCAGGTCATGCAGGTGTAGAGGCGGCGTTAGCCTCTGCCCGCTTGGGTATGAAAACAGCGCTTTTTGCATTAAATCTTGATACAGTAGCCAATATGCCATGTAACCCTTCTATAGGAGGAACTGCCAAGGGGCATTTAGTGCGTGAAATTGATGCTTTGGGCGGAGAAATGGCAAAAGCGGCAGATAAAACATTCCTGCAGTCCAGAATGTTAAACCGAGGCAAAGGTCCTGCGGTATATTCACTTCGCGTGCAGTCGGACAGACGGGCATATCAGGCGAAAATGAAACACACAATAGAATTAACACAAAATCTTGACTTAAAACAGGCAGAGGTTGTGCACGTTGAAATCAACGAAGGCCGTGTTTGTGGTGTAGTTACTGCAGTAGGAGCATACTACCCTGCAAAATGTGTTATTGTTGCAAGCGGTACGTACCTAAAAGGAAAAATCATTATCGGTGACCATTCCTACGGCGGCGGTCCTGACGGATGTCAGCCCGCAAATGAATTATCAGAATCATTGAAGGCAGCAGGGGTTTCCATTATGAGATTCAAAACTGGTACACCTGCCAGAGTAAACAGAAGCACAGTAGATTTTTCAAAAATGGAGGTACAGGAAGGGGATAACCCTGTTGTTCCCATGTCCTTTGAAACGGAAGAACCCGGTCAGAATACAGAAGTTTGTTACCTTACATATACAAACGCCCAAACTCACAAGGTGATCATGGATAACCTTCATCGCTCACCCTTGTACAGCGGAAAAATTGAAGGCGTAGGTCCAAGATACTGTCCCTCAATTGAGGATAAAATTGTAAGATTCAAAGACAAAGAACGCCATCAGCTCTTTATTGAGCCGATGGGTGCAAATACAGAAGAAATGTACGTTCAGGGTATGTCTTCAAGTCTTCCTGAGGATGTACAGATTAAAATGCTCCGTACAATTAAGGGCTTAGAGAACGTAAAGATGATGCGTACAGCATATGCTATTGAATATGATTGCTGCGACCCTACACAGCTTTATGCATCACTTGAGTTTAAAGATATTGAAGGACTATACGGTGCCGGTCAGTTTAACGGCTCATCAGGCTATGAAGAAGCAGCAGCCCAGGGATTAATTGCAGGTATTAACGCTGCAAGAAAACTTCAGGGAAAAGACCCTGTAATTTTGGACCGCTCATCAAGCTATATAGGAACGTTGATTGATGACCTTGTTACAAAAGGAACACATGAGCCTTACCGCATGATGACATCACGTTCTGAATACAGACTCCTGCTCCGTCAGGATAATGCAGATTTTCGCATGACGCCATTAGGTCATGAAGTGGGTTTAATCAGCGATGAACGATACGAGCGTTTTTGTAATAAGTGGAAAGCTATAAATGATGAGGTAGAGCGTATAGAAAAAATTGTTTTACCCCCCTCTGAAAAGGTATTAAAATATTTAGAGGAGCACAACTCCACACCTATTTCCACAGGTGCTCGTTTTTGTGATTTGTTGCGTCGACCTGAGCTTGATTATGTGAGCTTGATGGAATTAGTAGGTGACGAGATAACCCTAGATTCTCAGTCTGCAGAAGAAGTTGAGATTTTAGTAAAATACAGCGGATATATCGAAAGACAAAATAAACAGGTAGAACAGTTTAAAAAGCTGGAGGCAAAAAAGCTCTCCAAGGATATAAATTATGATGAAATTTCAGGCCTCAGACTTGAAGCAAGGCAGAAGCTTAACAAGCTAAAGCCCCATTCCATTGGTCAGGCAAGCAGAATTTCGGGCGTAAGCCCTGCCGATATTTCGGTGCTCCTAGTCTACATTGAGCAATCGGCGAGAAAGGAATAACTTATGATTAAAAGCATGACAGGCTACGGCAGATATGAACATATTGACGAAAATAGAAAGATTGTTATTGATTTGCGTAGCGTCAACCACAGATATTGTGACATTACAGTAAAGGTTCCCAGAGCCTATGGCTACTTGGAGGACAAAATAAGAGAATATGTGTCATCAAATATTTCAAGAGGGAAGGTTGAGGTATTTCTGTATGTAGAAAACTACACCTCAAACGATAAGGTAGTAACAGTTGACCACGTTTTGGCAGAGAACTACTACAATGTCCTTACAGAATTAAAAGAAACTTATACCTTAAGAAATGATATAAGCTTATCAGATTTAGCAAGATTTTCAGATATTTTTGTAACACGTCAACAGGATGAGGACAAGGATGCTGTTTGGGAAATGATACTTAAATGTTTAAAACCCGCAGTTGATGATTTTGTTGCAATGAGAGAGCGTGAGGGTGAAAGATTAAAGCAGAATCTGCTTGAACGTGCCGAAGCAATAAAAGCACTCGTTGGACAGATTCGTGAGCGTTCTCCTGAAATTGTCAAAGAGTACGAAGCAAGACTTCGTGCAAGAATTGATGAGCTTTTGGGCGCTTTTAGCGCTGACGAGGGCAGAATATTAACAGAAGTAGGCGTTATGGCAGACAAGGTTTGTATTGATGAAGAACTGGTACGCTTAACATCTCACTTTGAAGAGCTTGAAAAAATATTGGCACTCTCTGAACCTGTCGGCAGAAAGTTAGACTTCCTGGTTCAGGAAATCAATCGTGAAACCAACACAATAGGCTCAAAAGCCAACGATTTCGGTCTTGCAAAATGTGTGGTTGAAATCAAATCTGAAATAGAAAAATTAAGAGAACAAATTCAAAACATTGAATAGGAGATAAGACAATGAAATTAATCAATATCGGTTTCGGTAATGTTATTTCAGCAAAAAGACTGGTAGCCATCGTTTCACCTGACTCAGCACCCATAAAGCGTATGGTGCAGGATGCTCGTGACCGTGGCATATTGATAGATGCGTCCTACGGCAGACGTACACGTGCAGTTATCATTATGGACAGCGACCATATTATACTTTCAGCTGTACAGCCATCCACCGTTGCTCACAGACTTGACGAAAATGCAGAAGTGGTTGACCTTGGAGGAGAGGACGATGAATAAAAGACGAGGCTTGTTAGTCGTTTTCTCAGGTCCTTCAGGTTCAGGCAAGGGTACAGTATTAAAAGAAGCTATGAAAATGTCAGACAACTTAACAGTTTCTGTATCGGTTACAACAAGAGCACCGAGAGTGGGAGAAACAGACGGAGTCGACTATATTTTTTATTCTAAGGAACAGTTTGAGTCTTTGATAGAAAATGATGGTTTCTTAGAATGGGCGTGCTTCTGTGATAACTACTACGGCACACCTAAAGAAAGAGTCGAGGCACTTCTTTCTGAAGGGAAGGACGTAATATTGGAAATTGAGGTTCAGGGTGCAATGAAAATCAAAGAAGCTTGCCCCGATGCTGTCTTGATTTTTAATATGCCCCCATCAAGCGAAGAACTTAAAAATCGCCTGACAGGACGAAACACAGATGCTCGAGATGTTATAAAGAAACGTTTAGATACTGCAGTATGGGAAATTTCACAGGCAGAAAAATATGATTACATAATTGTAAATGACAAAATCGAGCGAGCTGCAAAATCATTTCTTTCTGTAATAGAGGGAGAAAAGTGCAGACCAGAGAGAAATAAAGCTGTTTTGGAAGAATATAAATAAGAAAATAATTTTTGAAAGGATTGATATATTATGATGCTTTATCCATCAATTGTAAATCTCTTAGAAAAGGCAGGAAGTAAGTACAGTTTAGTAATTGCCGCATCAAAGCGTGCAAGAGAAATCTGCGAGGAAGCGGAAAACTCAGGTGAGGCGATGAATGGTGCACGTGCTATTACTGCTGCTTCTTCAGAAATTGCAAATGGTGAAATCCTTGTAGAAAACTACGAAGGAACAGACGAAATCATTGAAAAGGTTGCTTATGTAAACTCAGAGGAATATATAGCTAACCAGATGGCTCAGAACGAAGCAAGAGCTCATTTTGAAATTAAAGCAGATGAAGAATAATGTAAAAATCGGCGTAGTATCGCTGGGCTGCCCTAAAAATCGTGTGGACTCAGAGACAATGCTTGGAATTTTAGGTTTTGACGGCTATGAAATAGTAGCTGACCCTAGAGATGCCCACATAATTATTGTGAATACGTGTGCATTTATTGACGATGCAAAGGAAGAATCAATAGATACAGTGCTTGAAATGGCACAGTTTAAAAAGCAGAACTGTCGCTATCTTATTATGACAGGTTGTCTTGCCGAGCGTTATCACGCTGAAATTATGGCAGAACTTCCTGAGGTTGATGCGGTTGTGGGTACTGGTGATTATCACAAAATAGCAGAAGTCATCAAAAGAGTAGAGACAGGAGAAAAGCCCGTTCTTTACGGACATATTGACGATGAAATACCTGAAGGATACCCGCGAATGGTGTCAACAGGAGGAAGTAGTGCCTACCTTAAAATCTCTGATGGTTGCGACAACAAGTGCACCTACTGTATAATCCCCAAACTTCGAGGTAAATACAGAAGCAGACCTATGGCAGATATAATTGACGAGGCTAAGGAATTGGCAGAAAGCGGTGTCCGTGAGGTAATATTAATCGCGCAGGACACTACACGCTATGGCTACGACCTGTCAGGTCACGAGATGCTATCAGAGTTACTGCGTGAGCTTGCAAGTATAGAAAAACTTCATTGGATAAGGGTGCATTATATGTATCCTGAGTCAATAACTGACAGTATGATCGAAGTTTTCGGCTCCGAGCCAAAGGTAGTCAAATATATGGACATTCCCATTCAGCATATCAATAACCGAGTACTAAAACGAATGGGCAGACATAATACAAAAGAGGATACCGAAAACTTACTCAAAAAGTTAAGAACTCAGATTCCCGATCTTACTATAAGAACGACTGTCATAGCTGGTTTTCCGGGGGAAACAGAAGAAGAGTTTGCAGAGCTTTGTAATTTTGTGAGTGAGGCTCGCTTTGAAAAGCTTGGTGCATTTGCATATTCCGTTGAAGAGGGAACTGCTGCAGCCAGACTTGACGGGCAACTTGATGAAAACACAAAGCAGGAACGTCAGCAGATTATTATGCAGATTCAGTCAGAAATCTCAAAAGAGCTTCAACGTGAAAGACTGGGAAAAGTTGTTGAGGTCATATGTGAGGGTTACGACCCTGAAAACCTTATGTACTACGGTCGCAGTCAGGCAGATTCTTTAGATGTTGACGGTACAGTTTATTTTGCTGCAGGCGATGAGGTAAAAATTGGCGAATTTGTAAAAGTAAGAATACTGGATACTGACAATTATGATTGTACAGGAGTCCAGATTGAGGAGGAAATAGTATGAACACTCCAAATAAATTGACGTTATTAAGAGTTATTATGATACCTGTTTTTATGGCATTTTATATGTACATTCCGTGGCCTAATTTTTTTGCCACAGTAATTTTCGTGCTTGCTTTTTTAACTGATATGTTGGACGGCTACTTAGCACGCAAAAACAATCAGGTTTCAAATTTCGGTAAAATCATGGACCCGTTGGCAGACAAGGTTTTAGTTGCAGCGGCAATGGTGTTGTTGACTGCAGCAGGTGTTATAAATCCATGGGTTACAGTTTTGGTTTTAGCCCGTGAATTTGCAGTATCGGGTATCCGTATTGCAGCAGCTGCCGAGGGCAACGTGGTTGCAGCAAGCAAATGGGGAAAGCTAAAGACAATCTGGCAGTTTATAGCTATTACACTTGCACTTATCATCAACCGCGGAAACTGGTTCGTTGATATTTTAATGTGGGCAAATTTAGCACTTACAGTGTTATCAGGTGCTGACTACATAATAAAAAATAAAAAATATATTTCAATGCAATAAGAAGGGAAGAAATACAATGGGACTTACCCTGACAGAAAAAATCTTAAAAGAACATATTGTTGATGGTGAATTTAAAAAAGGTACTGAAATTGGTATCAGAATTGACCAGACATTAACACAGGACGCAACAGGAACAATGGCGTATCTCGAATTTCTGGCTATAGGCATTCCGAGAGTAAAAACAGAACGCTCTGTTGCATATATTGACCACAATACATTGCAGTCGGGTTTTGAAAATGCAGACGACCACCGCTTTATCGGTTCTGTTGCAAAAAAACACGGCATCTATTTTTCACGCCCGGGTAACGGCATCTGCCATCAGGTACACCTAGAGCGTTTCGGTGCTCCGGGTAAAACTCTAATCGGTTCTGACAGCCACACACCAACAGGTGGCGGTATCGGTATGATTGCAATAGGTGCAGGAGGCTTAGACGTTGCAGTTGCAATGGGTGGTGGAGCTTACTACATCACATATCCTAAAATTGTGAAAGTAAATTTAGTTGGAAAATTATCTCCCTGGTCTGCAGCCAAAGACGTAATCTTAGAAGTATTAAAGAGATTATCAGTTAAAGGCGGCGTAGGCAAGGTTATCGAATATTGCGGCGAGGGTGTAAAGACCTTATCCGTTCCCGAGCGTGCAACAATTACAAACATGGGTGCAGAGCTTGGTGCTACCACATCAATATTCCCGTCAGATGAGATTACACTTGAGTTCTTAAAGGCACAGGGAAGAGCAGAAGTGTGGAAGGAACTTTCGGCAGACGCTGATGCAATATATGATGAAGAACTGACAATTGACTTGTCAGCAATTGAGCCTGCAGCAGCATGTCCTCATTCACCTGACAATATAAAATCAATAAAAGAAATTGGTTCAATGAAGATAGACCAGGTTTGTATCGGTTCATGTACAAACAGTTCATATCAGGATATGATGAAGGTTGCACATATCTTAAAGGGAAAAACAGTACACCCCGATGTGTCTTTGTCTATTGCTCCAGGCTCTAAGCAGGTTTTGGGAATGCTTGCAGAAAATGGTGCCCTCTATGATATGATTGATGCAGGTGCGAGAATTTTAGAGAGTGCCTGCGGTCCTTGTATCGGTATGGGACAGTCACCCAATTCAGGTGGTATATCTTTGAGAACATTCAACAGAAACTTTGAAGGCAGAAGCGGTACAAAAGACGGTCAAGTTTACCTTGTTTCTCCTGAAACTGCGGCGGCATCAGCTATTGCAGGTGTACTCACTGACCCTAAAACACTGGGTGAAGAAGTTGTTATTCATATGCCCCGACAGTTTAAAGTAAATGACAATATGATAGAGCCTCCTATTGATGAAGCAGAAATGGACAGTGTAGAAATCTTGCGTGGTCCCAACATCAAGCCTTATCCCGACACAGCACCCCTATCAGATTCGATTGAATGTGGGTGCTCGTTGAAGGTAGGCGACAACATTACAACAGACCACATTATGCCTGCAGGTGCTAAGATTTTACCCTTGCGTTCCAATATTCCGAAAATTTCAGAGCATTGCTTTGCAGTTTGTGATGAAACATTCCCCAAACGTGCAAAAGAGTTGGGTTCAAGCATAATTGTCGGCGGAGCAAACTATGGTCAGGGTTCATCCCGTGAGCACGCAGCATTAGCACCTCTTTATTTGGGTGTTAAGATTGTTTTGGTTAAGTCCTTTGCAAGAATTCATCGCTCAAACTTAATTAATGCAGGTATCCTGCCCTTTACCTTTGTAAACGAGGCAGACTACGATAAAATCTCACAGGGAGATGTTCTTTCCTGTGACAACTTAATTGAAACAATCAAGCAGGGCAAGAATGTAACAGTTAAAAACTTAACAACAGGCGATACCATTGAGTGTGTTTGCGAGCTTTCAGACCGTGCTAAGGATATAATTTTGGCAGGCGGCTTACTTGACTACACAAGAGAGCAGTTAGGAGAATAACAATGGCAAAAATACAAATGAAAACTCCCCTCGTTGAGATGGACGGGGACGAAATGACCAGAGTTATCTGGAAGATGATTAAGGATATTTTACTTATTCCTTATATAGACTTAAAGACCGAGTATTATGACCTTGGGCTTGAGCACAGAAACGAAACAAACGATAAAGTAACAGTAGATTCAGCAGAAGCTACAAAAAAATACGGCGTTGCAGTAAAGTGTGCTACAATCACACCCAATGCTGCCAGAATGACAGAATATGACTTAAAGGAAATGTGGAAATCTCCCAATGGCACAATTCGTGCGATTTTAGATGGTACAGTTTTCAGAACGCCTATAATTGTTAAGGGTATTACACCCTACATTCCAACATGGACAAAGCCTATTACCATTGCCCGTCATGCTTACGGCGATGTGTATAAAAATACCGAAATGCAGGTTAGTGATGGTTCAAAGTGCGAACTTGTGGTAACAGACAAGGATGGCAACGAGCGTCGTGAATTAATTCATGACTTCAACGGAACAGACGGTATTATTCAGGGAATGCACAACACGGACAATTCAATTGCAAGCTTTGCAAAGAGCTGCTTTAATTATGCTTTAGATATGAAACAGGATATCTGGTTTGCATCTAAAGATACAATCTCTAAAAAATACGACCATCGCTTTAAGGATATTTTTAATGAGATATATGATGCTGAGTACAAAGAAAAGTTTGAAAAAGCCGGCATTGAATATTTCTACACATTAATAGACGATGCGGTTGCCCGTGTAATAAGGTCATCAGGCGGCTACATCTGGGCGTGCAAAAATTACGACGGCGACGTTATGAGTGATATGGTGGCAACGGCATACGGAAGTCTTGCTATGATGACATCAGTTTTGGTTTCTCCCGACGGCGTTTATGAGTATGAGGCGGCTCATGGAACAGTTCAGCGTCATTACTATAAACACTTAAAAGGCGAAGTTACATCTACAAATAGTGTTGCGACACTTTTTGCCTGGACAGGAGCTTTGAAAAAGCGTGGCGAGTTAGACGAAACCCCCGATCTTGTTGAATTTGCTGAAAAGTTAGAGGCAGCCACAATCAAAACAATTGAAGAAGGCGTTATGACAGGGGACCTCTACCTCCTTTCAAATCTTGAAAACAAAAAGAAAGTAGGAACAGAGGAGTTCTTAGTTGAAGTAAATAATCGCCTGTTACAAATGATATAACACAAAAACAGTTTATTGCATACAATGCAATGAACTGTTTTTATTTTTGGAGGCATTTATGCGGTTAGGCAGCAGAAG
>JAZNWB010000071.1:0-8281 GCA_045593125.1 Congzhengia sp.
CAGTCTGGTTGTAATAGTTTTAGTTATCCAGTTATTAACGAGAAAGAAAGAAAAACTCATAAATGCTTAAAATAAAAAAGACCGCTAAGGATGTCCTTAGCGGTCTTTTAATTATTATAATTTTTCTAACAATTTTTCCATCAATTTATAACCCGGTTCAATGTACAACTCTGTTTCTTTTGCGTTTTCCTCTGTGTACTCTAAATCTAGACCTGTATCCCGTCTACTGTCATAGATGACAAAAGGAATAGCATCTCTGACATGAGTCTTTAATGCAATGGGTGTAGGATGGTCTGGTGTAATGAGCACTCTAAAATCCTCTCCAGTGGATTTTAAGAAATCCACCACAGGTTTAATAACTTTTTCATCAATCAACTCAATAGAGCGAATTTTGCCCTCGATATCGCCGTGATGTCCACATTCGTCGGGAGCTTCCATATGAATATACACAAAATCAGTACCCCTGCGGAATGCATCAATTGCAGCCTCAGCTTTTCCGTCAAAGTTTGTATCGATATTGCCTGTTGCACCCTCGACTTCTAAAACTTCCATCCTAGTGCCGTTACCGATACCCTTAAGGAGGTCAACTGCGGAAATCATTGTGCCGGAAATTCCGTATTTTTCTGTAAAGCCTGAAAGCATCGGCTTCGTGCCTTCGCCCCATATCCATAAAGAGTTTGCAGGGTTTAAACCTCTTGCCATTCTGTCTTTGTTTATGGGGTGTTTGGAAAGAAGCTCGTGACTTTTTTTCATAATCTCAAGCAACACATCAGCACCCTCGCCCTTTGGCAGATAGTCTGTTACTTTTTTATCAGAAATATCGTGAGGGGGAGTGAGAGTAACGTCTGTTGAGCCACCGTCCCATACCAGGAGGTGACGATAGCTTGTGCCACCATAAAGCTCGATTTTATCAAAACTCATATTTTCCTTTAAATAGTTGATAAGGATATGAGCTTCTTCTGTTGTAATTTCTCCTGAAGAATAGTCAACCATTGTTTTATCAGCGTAGTTTTCCTCATCTGACAAGGTTACAACGTTTGCACGGAAGGTAACGTCTTTATCTTTTAAGTTTACGCCTATTGACAATGCTTCCAATGGAGAACGGCCTGTATAGTAAATGTCGGGGTCATAGCCCATAACACTTAAATTTGCTACGTCGCTTCCGGGGGATAAGTGCTCCGCAACGGTCTTTACAAGACCAAGCTCACCTTTTTTGCATAGCTCATTCATATTTGGATTGTTTGCAACAGCCAAAGGAGTTTTTCCGCCTAAACTATCCACAGGATAGTCAGCCATGCCGTCGCATAAGAAAATTATGTACTTCATAATAAGACCTCTATTCGTTAAATTTCTTTTTAGCTTTTTCAGTAGCTTTGATATAGTATTCCTGAATCTGCTTGTTATTACTGCCAAGAAAGTAGCCTGACATCGCTGCAGCAAGAGAAATTAAAGGAGCGATAAACAAGATATATCCTCGGGATGCTACTCCTGTAAGATAAGAAAACCACACCATAATTACAGGACCTACGTAGTCAAATAATGAAATTTTTATAAGCTCGCGGGCAGCGTTATCCGGAAAACGGTAGTATGAATCAATTAATATTTCGTCAAAAGGGATAATTCCTGTCTCACAAAGACAGTAAAATATTATAACTACCAATTCAAAGATAACCAACGGCAGTATGAATTTTAAAAAATCTTTTGAAGTCAGTCCGACTCTTCTTTGCGTGTTTTTACGGCTTAACTTCCACATACGGGAATATATAAATCCGAATAATGCAACGAGCATTGCAAAAGTGAAGACTGCAGAAAAGACGGGGCTTTTGAGCCATGAACCGAAGAATACTAAAAAGAGCACGCTGAGTCCCACTGCCTTTAAGTTGTCTAAAAATGGTAAGAAATAGTTTTTTTTGCCAAACATTTTTTTCTCCTTATCTTGTAATGCCTAAAAGGTTTAAGATTTCCTCTTGCTTTTTAAATTGCAGTTTTTCTTCTTCTGCTGAACGCTCATGGTCGTAGCCTAAAAGGTGCAACACTGAGTGAACTGCCAGAAAGCACATCTCACGAACAAATGAGTGACCATATTCTTCTGATTGCTCCTTTGCACGCTCAGCGGAGATGACAATATCGCCTAATAAGACCTTGCCGTCAACAATGTCCTCATCATAAATGATAAGCGTTCCGTCTTCTTCCTGTTCAAGTAAAGGGAATGACAAAACATCTGTTGCCGAATCTTTTCCGCGGGCGGTATTATTCAGTTCGTGGATTTCTTTGTTATCTACAAAGGTAAGGCTGATTTCGCAGTCGTCGCAGAAATCCTCATATTCCAAAGCTTTCTCAATTGAAAGCCTGATTTTTTCAAATAATTCATCAGTTATTTCGATTTTATCCTGCTGATTTTCCCATACCAGTTCAACCATCACGTCTTCCGCCTCTCTGTGTGTTTCTACGCTCAGATATACGTTTGTCGTGTTTTTCATACGCCTGAATAATCTTCATAACTAGGGGATGACGCACAACGTCCTTGTGTGAAAATGAGCAAAAAGCAATATCATCAATACCTGATAATATTTTCATGGCCTCGACTAACCCTGAACGTTTTCCATCAGGTAAATCCACCTGAGTAATGTCGCCTGTGATGATTGCCTTTGAACCAAAACCAATACGGGTTAAAAACATCTTCATCTGCTCAGGAGTGGTGTTTTGTGCCTCGTCAAGTATTATATAGGCATTATCTAAGGTTCTTCCTCGCATATAAGCCAGTGGTGCAACCTCAATTGCCCCTTTTTCTACGTAGTTGTTGTAGGATTCCATACCTATCATATCGTATAGAGCGTCATAAAGAGGCCTTAAATATGGGTCAACCTTGTTTTGTAAATCACCTGGTAAAAACCCTAGCTTTTCGCCTGCTTCAACTGCGGGACGTGTGATAATGATTCGGGAAACCTCTTTTTTTCTGAATGCGGTAACCGCCTTTGCAACTGCCAAGTACGTTTTACCTGTACCCGCAGGACCAATACCGAATACAATGGAATTACTATTCATTTCTTCGATATATTTTTTTTGACCTAAGGTCTTACTGCGGATGGGTTTTCCCTTTGAGGTGACACAAACACAGTCGCCTGAGGTTGCGTCATGTAGTTTCTTTTCGTCACCCTCTGTGGCTAGAGATATGGCATAGATAATTTTTTGCTCACCTATTTCAGCACCGCGGGTAACTTCTTCGCACAGAATTCTTACAACACGTTCGCATAGTGCCACCGCACCTGCATCACCTGTAACTTTCAAAGAACCGCCACGGGAGAAAATACTTACTCCCAGCTCTTTTTCCAATAATTTTAAATTAACGTCAAAATCGCCAAAAAGCTTGCCGACATTGACACTTGATACATCAATTAAAACGTCAGGCATACGAGCCTCCTATTTTGTTTTATTTAATAACGCCGCTTTTACGGTATTTTTCATAAGCATTGCAATAGTCATAGGACCAACACCGCCGGGAACGGGTGTGATTGCTGATGCTTTTTCTTCACAGCTAGAATATTCTACATCGCCAACGAGTCTTCCGTCAGGGAGTCTGTTCATACCAACATCAATTACAACAGCACCGCACTTTATCATATCGCCGGTTATTAATTCAGGTACACCAACTGCTGCAACAACAATATCCGCCTGTCCTACTTCAGCTTTTAAATCAGGGGTTTTTGAGTGACAGATTGTAACTGTGCCGTGTTGGTGGAGGAGTAGCATTGACATAGGCTTACCTACAATGTTGCTTCTTCCTACTACTACGCACTTTTTGCCCTTTACCTCAATTCCTGATAATGCAATTAGCTCCATAACACCTGCAGGGGTACAGGGAAGAAAATCGAAGTTTCCCACCATGATTTTACCCACATTTACAGGATGAAATGCATCAACATCCTTGTTAGGTGCAATTGCATTAATTACAGCCTCTTCATCAAGTCCTTTGGGTAGGGGAAGCTGACACAAGATTCCTGAAACTGAATTGTCGTTATTTAACTTATCAATTAAAGAAAGCAATTCTTCTTGTGTAGTTTCCGTGGGAAGTGCGTATTCTAATGAATTTATGCCGCAGTACTCACAAGCTAGCTTTTTATTTTTCACATAAATTTTTGACGCAGGGTCATCTCCCACGATTATTACGGCGAGACTGGGGTTTATTCCGTCCTTTTTGAGGTTTTCTACCTCCTGTTTCAGCTCGTCCTTTATTTTTGCGGACAGCATTTTGCCGTCCAGAATTTTTGCGTTCATTTCTGTTTCCTCCATGTTTGGGTTTTATTAAACATTCTGCACCAAATCCAATTAAATCCTCACGATTAGCCTTTTTTAAGGCGGCGACTACCAAATGGTAGTTAGAAGGATTTTTATATTGCAGGAGAGCTCTTTGCATAGCTTTTTCCTCAGGCGTTTTTGCTACATACACAGGTTTTAGAGTTTTCGGGTCAAGACCTGTGTAAAACATACAGGTAGAGGTTGTGCCCGGTGTGGGGTAGAAGTCCTGTACCTGTTGGGGATTCAGCTTGTGTTCCTTTAAGTAAAGTGCAAGCTCTAAGGCATCGTTTATGGTACTTCCCGGATGGCTTGACATAAGGTAGGGAACTAAATATTGCTCCTTGCCAACCTTTTTAGTTATATTATAAAACTTTTCGCAAAATTTATTGTATACTTCTTTTCTTGGTTTTCCCATATGGCGTAAAACATTCTGTGAAACGTGTTCAGGTGCAACTTTTAGCTGACCGCTTACGTGGTGTTTTACTAATTCTTCAAAGAATTCATCATTTTTGTCGCATAGCAGATAGTCAAATCGAATACCTGAGCGGACAAAAACTTTTTTGACACCTTCTTTTTTTCTGAGTTGACGCAATAAATCAAGGTATTCTGAGTGGTCTGCATCAATATTTTTACAAGGGGTAGGGAAAAGACATTGCCTGTCTTTACAGGTTCCGCATTTTAATTGCTTTTGGCAGGATGTGTGTTTAAAGTTTGCGGTAGGTCCTCCCACATCGTGGATGTAACCTTTAAATTCAGGCATAGAAATCAAGGTATCTGCCTCACGAAGAACAGATGCATTACTCCTTGCCTGTACCATTCTCCCCTGGTGGAAGGTCAGTGCACAGAAGTTGCACGCACCAAAACAACCACGTACTGATGTTAAACTGAATTGCACTTCCTCAATAGCGGGGATTTTACCCATTGCCTCATACATGGGGTGGTATGTTCTTACATAGGGCAATTCATAAGTTCTGTCGAACTCCTTCTGCGTCAATGGGGACGCTGGAGGCAACTGTACCAAATAGCGGTCTGCGTGCTTTTGAACGACCGTTTTGCCACGTATGGGGTCTTGCTCCTCATGTTGAATTTTGTGAGCGGTTGCATACGCGTATTTATCCTCTTTTACTTCATCAAATGATGGTATTTCTATATATTTTTTTATTTTGTCAATGTCCTTTGACATATAGCAGGTGCCGCGGACGTTTCGTATATCTTTAATATCAGTGCCACGGTCTAAGGCTCTTGCAATTTCCACAATTGAGTGCTCGCCCATACCATACATTAAAAGGTCAGCACCCGAATCGTCTAAAATGGAGCGTCGCACTCCGTCCTGCCAGTAATCATAATGAGCAAAGCGCCTGAGGCTTGCCTCAATGCCACCTATGAGTATGGGAATTTTTCCAAAGGTTCTGCGTGCAAGATTGGCGTAAGTTATAGTTGCCCTGTCAGGACGCAGTCCCATAACTCCGCCAGGAGAATATGCATCTGTTGTGCGTTTCTTTTTAGAAACCGTGTAGTGGTTTACCATAGAGTCCATATTACCGGCACTAATCAACACGCCAAGTCGGGGAGTGCCCATTATGGTTATTGATTTTTGGGTAGATACGTCAGGTTGGGGAATGATTCCCACACGAAAGCCTTCGGCGGTCAATACACGGGAAATAATGGCATGACCAAAGCTTGGATGGTCAACATAGGCATCACCGCAAATGTACAAAAAATCAAGCTGGTCCCAACCTAAATAGTCCATATCCTCTTTTGAAACGGGTAAAAACCCCTTGTCAGAATATATCATAAATAAAATCCTTTATTGAAGTGACATTTCTAAAAATTCCTCTTTAGTGATTAATACTTCTCTTGGCTTGCTGCCGTCAGGGGGAGAAACTATTCCGCGTTCTTCCATCTGGTCGATAATGCGTGCAGCACGTGAAAAACCTACTTTGAGTCTTCTCTGCAAGTGTGAAGCTGAAATTTTTCCTGTGTCTACTGCAATCTCAACAGCCTTTGCAAGCAATTCGTCTGCATCATTCGGGTCAGAAAATTCATCACTGACATTAACAGGTTTTCCTGCATCTATTTTTTCTATAATATCTTCGCTATAGCGTGCGGTGCTGCCTTCTTTGATAAATTCCACCATACGCTCAACTTCCTTGTCGTCAATATATGCACACTGAATACGCAAGGGCTTTGTAGCACCAACGGGTTTAAAGAGCATATCGCCTCGGCCAAGCAATTTATCCGCACCTGATGAGTCTAATATTGTACGGCTGTCAATGTGTGACGATACCGCAAAAGCGATTCTTGATGGAATATTTGCCTTAATAAGACCTGTGATTACATCAACAGATGGACGCTGAGTTGCAATAACTAAATGCATACCCGCAGCACGTGCCATCTGTGCAAGACGGCAGATTGATTCTTCTACTTCGTTAGGGGCAACCATCATAAGGTCAGCCAACTCGTCAATAATGATAACGATATGGGGAAGAGTTTCCTCGCCTCCATTGTCTTTTATCATTTCGTTGTAGCCTTTTATGTCACGTACGTTATTTTCTGCAAATATCTGATAACGGCGGAGCATTTCCTGTACTGCCCAGTAAAGAGCACCGGAGGCTCTGCGTGGCTCTGTAACTACAGGAATCAAAAGATGGGGAATGCCGTTATATACGCCCAACTCTACAACTTTCGGGTCAATCATCAAAAGCTTTACATCGTTAGGGTCGGATTTATAAATAAGACTTGCAATTAGTGCGTTAATACATACACTCTTACCGGAGCCTGTAGAGCCTGCAATTAAAACATGAGGCATCTTGGCTATATCATACACAATATTCTTACCTGAAATATCCTTACCCATAGCAAAGCTTAAATTTGACTTAGCATCACGGAACTCGTTTGAAGCAATAACCTCTTTAATGTTTACTATATTTACCTGCTGGTTGGGAATTTCGATACCTATGGCTTCTTTGCCCGGAACAGGCTCAATTCTTACACTTGGTACCGCCAAACGTAATGCAATATCGTCAACAAGACCTGAAAGTTTTGACACCTTCACGCCTTCGCCCAACATAATTTCATAACGTGTAACTGTAGGACCTTTGCTGCAGCCCATGGGTTTTGCATCTATGTTGAAGCTCTTTAATATTGCAATTAGTTTTTGTGCGGTTTCACGCAGAGCATATCTTAAATCCTCTGCATTGTCGCCACCCTTGGGATCATTAAGAAGAGAAAGGGGAGGGAAAGTGTAGGGAATACGCTCGAAAGCGGTTTCCATTTCATCTGTTACATCCTCCATGCCTGTAAGCTTTTCGGGAGCGTCAATATATTTTGATTCTGCAAATTCCATTTCATCAGCTTCTGTATCAAGAGCGTGGGCATCAGGGTCAGATTCTCCTGTAACTGCCTCATAGGAGCTTTTCACATTGGATTTTGCAGGCTCGTCGAAGGTAATGGGAGTAACCTCGGGAATTGCCTTGTCTATCATCTCATCAATTCCTGAGAGAACATCTTTTTCCCAGGGTAAATCTTCATCAGGTGTGTCCTTAGCCTTTTTGCCACGGCTGCGTTTGGGTTTTTCTGTAATTCCTAAATCTTCATCTGTAAAGTTAGGGAATTCAACCTCGCCGCTTGTACCAACTGTAAGCTGGGTGGGCTTTTCTTTTCTCTTTCCTGAGGGCGGAATTTTATAGCGTTTTCCTGTTGCACGCATATACACCTTTACAATGGCACGCAAAAGCAACTTGACAGGAGACCAGTCGAATATCATCATAGTCATAACAATAATAGAAGTAATGCCAATAATAACAGACGCGACTTGCCCAATTAAAGCACGGAAGACATCTGCAATAAATCCTCCGAAAACACCGCCACCGATGCTGTTTGCACCATCTTTAAAATATACGCCAATATTAGCAAAGCTCAGGGGGTTTTCTGCGGGCACAAGTACAATGTGTGAAAATATTGACAGAACAGCCAGAGCAATGGT
>JAZNWB010000072.1:0-3347 GCA_045593125.1 Congzhengia sp.
ACAACTATAATAGAGAATGCGGCGGCAGAGCCTGAAATTGAGGACTTGGCGTCTTTTTTAACGTCTATGGGGGCTAAAATAAAGGGAGCAGGAACAGACACAATAACAATTAAGGGTGTTAAAAGCTTAACTCCTGTTCAATATACGGTTATGCCCGACAGAATTGAGGCAGGAAGCTTTATGATTGCATCGGCAATAACCTGCGGAGATATTACTCTTTCAGATATGGTACCTGAGCACGTTAAGCCTCTGACAGCAAAACTAATGGAAATTGGTGCAGATATTGAGATAAATAAGAACAGCTTGAGAGTTCGGGGAAACACGAGATACTGTTCATCTGATATAAAAACCCTGCCCTTCCCCGGATTTCCTACTGATATGCAGGCGCAGATGATGTCGCTTTTGTCTTATTGCGAGGGTACAGGGATTGTTACGGAAACGATTTTTGAAAACAGATTTATGCACGCCCCTGAGCTTTGCAGAATGGGAGCAAACATAAAGGTTGAGGGACATTGTGCCGTTATTGAGGGCAAAAAAACGCTTACAGGAACTAAGGTTGCAGCAAGTGATTTACGGGCAGGAGCAGCATTGGTTTTGGCAGGACTTGCCGCCAAAGGTGAAACTCAGGTTTATGATATTTATCATATAGACAGGGGTTACGAAAACTTAGACGGAAAGCTAAGGTCGCTGGGGGCAAAGATTGATAGAATAAGTGAGATATAAAAAAAGGTGATGCGATAAGCATCACCTTTTTATGTTTTATTGACTTAATTTATATAAGGCATACTGATTTAGGGAAACACCCTCTTGTGATGCTTCCATAGCAAGTTTTTGATGAAGGGTTTTAGGCAAACGCACAACAAATTTTCCACTATAGGCATCATCACCTACAGGAAGAGGAACTTGGAAGCCATTTTCAAGTTTTGTTTCAATATAACCTTCCATAGCTTCTATAATTCCGCTGTATGCTTCCTCATAAGTATCTCCTGAACTCTGACAACCATCTAATTCCAAAACAGTTGAATGATAATATGTTCCGCTTTCGTCTGTAATCTTTTTTATAACAATATTATACGGTAATTCCATATATTCTTTAATGCTCATTTTCATTCTCCTCTCTGTTCTATTCTACGCAAAACATCTTTAACGTATACTGCCTTTAATGGCGTTTCGTCCTTTATTGTGATAACATCACCTAATTTATTTAGATACTGCCTATGTGAGCCTTTTTGGCGGTTTAGCGTGTAACCTCTGGCATTTAGCACCTTGTCAATTTCTGAAACTTTTATGCCGTTAGGCTGCCTTTTCATTTTCTCAACTATCTTTTCAACACTTGCCATTAAATCACCCTCCAGATATATAGTATCACATTTAGTACTAATTGTCAATAATCATTTTATAGAAAAAAGGTGATGCGATAAGCATCACCTTTTGGTTTTTGTAATTATTTAATTACTAATTAGTTAGCGAGTGTGCCAACTTTTGCAGCAACTGTTGCTGTGTTGTCTGTACCAACGTTGTTCCAAACGAATACTTTAATTGTTTTAACTGTTTCGTCTGCATCGTAGGTAGCTGAGAGGTCGAGCTCTGTAACACCGTTTACAGGTGTTGAACCGATTGTGTGACCAATCATTGTGCCTGCTTCGTTGTATACAGCGATGATAGCTGTACCAGAAACTGCACCTTCATAGTAAACTTTAGCTGTTGCTGTACCATCAGCAGCTGCGTATGTGTCTACTTTGGGTTCGGGCACGGGTTCATCACTCGCAAGAATACCTGTTGTTCCAAGTGTACCAGCATCTGTTGAGTAGACAACGTCATTATTATCTGCCATTACATAAGCTCCGCCATTTACCTTTACACTACAATCAACCAAGAATTGATCATCAGCGGGAATAACGCTGAATGCTCCTGCAAGTTCTTCAGGGCTTTCAACTTCTTCAACAGGTGCAAAAATAAATGAGAAGAGCACATCATCGCCATCCATCTCAGAGAAATCTATGCTTGTGCTTTTAATTAAATTAAAAAGAAGATATCCTTTATCTTCATCCCAAAACTGTGATCCAGTAAGTTCACCTACTGAACCTTCAACCATAAGACTATCAAAACAACGTTTTGTAAAATTTGTCTGTGAACATGAACCACCACTTGCTCTACTTGGTTCAACCAAGTTGGTATCATAAGCAATACTAATTGATCCACCTGAGAATTTGGCACCTTTTGCAGTTACAACTACGCCAAATACCCCATTTTCTTCCCAAATGTCACATCCTTCATCTGCATGATATGTCTCTATAGAAAAATCTAAATTAACATCTGCAGCACTTGCCATCACTGGAAGAAAAGAGCAAAGCATTGTTATAGCAAGCAACAATGAAAATACTTTTTTCACGTTTATTTCCTCCTTATTCCGTTATATTCGGGTTATTAAAGTTATTGACAATTACACTAATGTCAAGAACGTCGCACTGACCAGATTCATTCAAGTCATTAGCAATGTTGTAATTATCGTCACCTGTTTTTGAGTTAAATACATTGACAATTCTACTAATATCAAGTACGTCAGCCTGACCTGAACCGTCTATATCTCCGCCTTTTACAACAGGATTTACTGTTGTTGCAGCAGATATTGCTGACTTTGTATAACTCAAATGGCTTGTTTTTGTAGCTGTTAATGTGTAAGCACCGGTTGTAAGAACGGGAACTTCAACTGAGAATGTTCCGTCTTCCGCCACATTTGCAGTATAATTTGTGGTTCCATCAGTTACTATAACTGTAGGAAGAATTGTTCCTGCATAGCCTGAAACTGTACCGCTAATAACAAATGTTTCATCGTCAACTGCAGCAAGTTTTAAGTAACCGATACAGGTAGCGGTATCAAGACCTTCACCACCGATATAAACTGTTCCTTCAACGAGTGTGTCGCCCTTTGTCATAAAAGCGGGAATTGTGATGTTGCCATCTGCGTCAGCTGTTACCTGGTCGATATACAAGATGTTATCAGTATTATCGAAATCAACAGCTGCGTCAATTCCTGAAACAACTACAACGCCGTAATATTCGTTGGCTGTTAAGCCAGTATGAGCAACGCCTGTGTACTTGCCTTCGTCGTCAGCGGTGTAGTCAACAGCTGAAACACCGATAACAGATGTTGCAAGCATAGCGATTGCTGTTAAAAGCATAATAATTTTTTTCATTTTTACTTCTCCTTCATCTAAATATTGTTTTTTCAATTACAAAATGCCTAAGATGGTCATAAGCATTTCACCAAGAGCCTGGTTTTCTGCCTTACGCGTTTCAATCCAAGGATTATCCATGGGGGACACAACAACAGCTCTGTTGGTTGC
>JAZNWB010000073.1:0-13280 GCA_045593125.1 Congzhengia sp.
CAGACAGGGAATTATTCCCGAATCTGATGCCAAACTGATTATAAAAACTTTAGCTGAAATTTTAGAGGATATTGAAGCAGGGAAGGTAGAATTCCTGATTGATGCTGAAGATATCCATATGAATATTGAAACAATTCTCACAGAGCGTATAGGCGATGCGGGCAAAAAGCTCCACACAGGCAGAAGCAGAAACGACCAGGTAGCACTGGATTTGCGTATGTATCTGCGTGATGAGGTTGATGAGATTTCTAAAATGCTCAAAAATACAATGGCGACAGTTTTAGACATTGCTGAAAAAAATATCGATACTATTATGCCCGGCTACACACATTTGCAAAAAGCTCAGCCTGTAACGGCAGCTCATCATTTTATGGCATATTTTCAGATGTTTTCTCGGGATTTAGAGCGTTTAGCAGACTGCAGAAAACGTATAAATGTGATGCCTTTAGGTTCAGGAGCGCTTGCCGGCACAACATATCCCTTAGACCGCGAATTTGTGGCAGAAAAGCTTGGTTTTGCATCCGTTACAAGAAACTCAATGGATGGTGTTTCTGATCGTGATTTTGCTATTGAGTTGGCATCGGTACTCTCAATGCTTATGATGCACTTGTCAAGGTTTTGCGAAGAGCTGGTGCTCTGGTCATCTCACGAATTTTCGTTTGTTGAAATGGACGACTCATACTCCACAGGTTCATCAATTATGCCCCAGAAGAAAAATCCTGATGTGGCAGAATTAATCCGTGGAAAATCGGGCAGAGTATACGGAAGCCTCACTACGCTTTTAACAATGATGAAAGGACTACCCTTAGCATACAACAAGGATATGCAGGAGGACAAAGAGGCAATTTTTGATGCGGTGGACACTGTAAAGCTGTGCTTACCTGTATTTACAAACATGATTGCCACAATGAAAATCCGCGAAGAAAAAATGGCTCATGGTGCTACCGGTGGCTTTACGAATGCAACAGATTTAGCTGACTACTTGGTAAAGAAAGGCGTTCCTTTCCGTTCTTCTCATGCAATCGTAGGCAGAATGGTGGCACGTGCTGTTGAAAAGGAATGTGCATTAGACGAATTTACAATCGAGGAAATGAGAGAATTTTCAGAGTTGATAGAGGAGGATATCTATCAGGCAATTGCAATTAAAACCTGCGTTGATGACAGAAATGTTATCGGCGGACCCGCACGCTGTCAGGTTATGTCAGAAATTACAAATGGACGCAAAATCATGGGTTAAACCGCTGTATTTTCAAGGCGTTTTCAGTTGAAAAAATTCCCAAAAGAGGTTGACTTTAAAATCGGAATGTGGTATACTAACCGCATACCGCAAGGTATATACGATTTTATTTTTTGGGAGGAGCATGTTAAATGCAGAAGGGCACAGTTAAATGGTTTAACGCTCAGAAAGGTTTTGGTTTCATTGCAGCTGAAGACGGCACAGATGTATTCGTTCACTTCTCAGCTATCGCAATGGACGGTTTCAAAACACTTGACGAAGGTATGGAAGTACAGTTCGAAGTTGTTGAAGGTGCAAAAGGTCCCCAGGCAGCAAACGTAACAAGAGTGTAATCTTCAAATTTTGGGCTTCATATATATCAACTCTTTATATGATAACTTAAATTACAAGGCTACGGCATACCAGAAAGCCCCATGACCGCACGGTTTATGGGGCTTTCGTTTGAAAGAAGGGTAGAAAATGAGTAAGATTTTAAGAGCTATAGATTCACAGGGCTTGGTAAGAGTTTCTTTTATTGACAGCCGTGATATGGTAGAAAAAGCAAGACAAATTCATAAAACTTCTCCCGTTGCCACGGCGGCGCTGGGCAGAACTCTTACTATGACTGCTTTAATCGGCAGCGGTATGAAGGATAAAGCGGACACTGTGTCGGTATTTATTAAAGGTGACGGCCCGCTTGGGCAGATTGTTACTACTGCTAACGGCGACGGTATGGTTAAGGGCTATGTGGCTAATCCTGCTGTGCATTTACCCTTAAAGGCAAACGGCAAGCTTGATGTAGGTGGAGCTGTAGGCAAAGGCTCACTCTCAATTACTATGGACTTAGGTTTAAAAGAGCCCTACTGTGGTCAGGTTCCACTGGTTACAGGTGAAATTGCAGAAGATTTTACCTATTATTATGCAAAATCGCAGCAGATACCTACTGCAATTTCATTGGGAGTTTTGGTTGATACGGACTATTCTGTAAAGCAGGCAGGGGGATTGTTTGTTCAGCTTATGCCCGGTTGTGATGATGAAACTGCAGCATTAATTGAAAAAAATGTAACAGAATTGCCGCCCGTGACTACTATGTTAGAGGAGGGTATGAGCGGCGACTTGATCGTAACATCTGTTATGGCAGGACTTTTCTTTAAAGATTTGGATGGTGCAGAGTACAACTATAAATGTGACTGTTCGCGTGAAAAAATCGAAAAAGCGTTAATTTCATTGGGCGAAAAAGAGCTTATCGCCATGATTAACGAAGACCACAAGGCAGAAGTAACCTGTAGATTTTGTCCCGAGGTTTATAAATTTACAGAATTTGAGCTTATAGAATTACTAAATAAGGCAAAAATAAAGTAAGAAGAAAGTTTTTTCAAAAAAAATAAAAATTTTTCTTGACAAGAGGCCAGGATTCGTATATAATAGTCTCTGTCGCTGGAATGGCGAAGGCAAGTATGAATGGGCGCATAGCTCAGCTGGGAGAGCATCTGCCTTACAAGCAGAGGGTCACAGGTTCGAGCCCTGTTGTGCCCACCATTCATGCGGCTCGGTAGTTCAGTTGGTTAGAATGCCAGCCTGTCACGCTGGAGGTCGTGGGTTCGAGCCCCATCCGAGTCGCCAAATTTGCCTCTGTAGCTCAGTCGGTAGAGCAGGGGACTGAAAATCCCCGTGTCGGTGGTTCGATTCCGCCCGGAGGCACCAATGGTGCGCCAACGACACAAAAGATAAAATGCGGGAGTGGCTCAGTGGTAGAGCGTCACCTTGCCAAGGTGAACGTCGCGAGTTCGAATCTCGTCTTCCGCTCCATAAAAACAGAATCTTGCCAATCGGCAAGATTTTGTTTTAAAAATTTAATATGGCGCCATAGCCAAGTGGTAAGGCAGAGGTCTGCAACACCTTCATCCCCAGTTCAAATCTGGGTGGCGCCTCCACGTCGGAACAAGTTACGCTTGTTCCGTTTTTTTTTTTTTTGCACCGTATTAACGTAAAATATCAAGCTAAAACCGATTCATCCCCAAGTGAGGACGCCCTTCGGCTTTTTTTATTTTGTGTTAAACTCAATAAACTTTTTACATGCTCTTGAAATATAGTGGTTGTTCTTTACGTAAAAATTTACCCATCTGAAGGTTTCTTTGTCACTTAGTCTGTAGTAATAGAGATTTTTTTCGGTTTTTATACTTTTTACAAGGTTATCGCTGATAAATGATATTCCAAGTTGGTTTGAAGAAATATTGTAAGCGGTTAACTGTTGTTCTACGTTAAAAATTATTTTAGGAGTAATTCTATACTTTCCAAAAAGAATTTCTGCACGCTTGCCTGTATCATTTTCTGAGTTTAGCAGAATAAACGGTTCTTTTGAAAATTTAGACAAAGATACGCACAAGGTTTCGTCTAAGTGTTTGTTGCTGCGTATCTCTTCTGCTGTCAGGCGGAATTTTTTTAAGAGTTCGTTAATATTAAAGCTTTTTGGGACAGCCAAAAGAAGAATTTCTTCCATATATCTTACAGAGGAGATGTTTTCAATTTTTTCGCTTGAGTTATCGAGTACCAAATCGATTTTGCCGCTTTCGATTTTATCAATAAGACTTTTGGTGTTATCTTCAAAAAGCTCAAAGGTTATTCCAGAGTAAACCTTGTTGAAATCAGAAATCATACGGGGTATTACATAGGCAGAGAAAAAGCTTGAACCGCCGATTCTGATTTTGCCGTTTGTAAGGTTCAGGTTGTCCTCTAAAAACTTTTCAAAGTTTTTTTCTGTTGCTTCGATTTCTGCTGCACATCTTACATATTCTGTCCCGATTTGTGTCAGGGAAATGGGATTGGTGGAACGGTCAAATATAGGGGCTGCGATTTTTTCTTCGATTCTTTTTATAGTTGCACTCAATGATGGCTGAGAAATATAAAGTGCTTCTGCCGCCTTTGAAAAACTGCCCTCTTTTAAAATTGTAAGAACATAATTTTTGTTTTTAAACATCTGATAATCACCCATAACTTTAAAGTTATATAAAATATAAATGAATATATACTTGCATTATAACACTAAGAAGTGTTATAGTCAATAATGGTTTAAATGGTTTTTCAGTGTAAATTTAATAAAATGGACAAGTTGTGGAGGATGGGAAACATGGAAAATAAGGCTTCGTACAGAATTGAAAAAGATGCAATAGGAGAAAAACAGGTCCCTGTTGATGCTTACTACGGTGTACAGTCGTTGCGTGCTTATGAAAACTTCAAAATTTCAGGAACTAAAGTTCATCCTGAAATGGTAACAGGTATAGCACAGATTAAGCAGGCTGCAGCTATTGCAAATAAAAACGCAGGTGCTCTTGATGCCAAAATCGCGGACGCTATTGTTGCTGCTTGTAAAGAAATTTTAGAGGGCAAACTTCGCGACCAGTTTATCGTTGATGCAATTCAGGGTGGTGCGGGTACATCATTTAACATGAATGCAAACGAAGTTATTGCAAATCGTGCTATTGAAATCTTAGGCGGTACAAAGGGTGACTACTCAGTTGTTCATCCTAATGACCACGTAAACTGCGGTCAGTCAACAAATGATGCTTACCCCAGTTCAGGTAAAATTGCTCTCGTGAAAATGCTTCAGAATGCAATTCCTGCTTTAGAAGGCTTAAGGGATGCTTTCGGTAAAAAGGCGAAGGAATTTAAAAATGTAATTAAAATGGGCAGAACAGAAATGCAGGACGCAGTTCCTATGACTCTTGGTCAGGCATTTAATGCTTTTGCTGCAGCGGTTGAACGTGACATCAGAAGATTCCGTTATGCTATTGAAGAAATGTCAGTGCTTAACATGGGTGCTACAGCTATTGGTACAGGAATTAATGCGGATCCCAAATACATAGAAACAATCGTAGATGTGGTTTCAGAAGTAACAGGTATGCCTTTTACACAGTCTGAGGACTTAATTGACGGCACACAGAACCTTGACGGGTTTGTATATGTATCAGGTATTTTAAAAAGCTGTGCAGTTACAATTTCTAAGATTGCAAATGATCTTCGTCTTATGTCATCAGGTCCCAGAACAGGTCTTGCCGAAATCAATCTGCCTCCCAAACAGAACGGCTCATCAATTATGCCCGGAAAAATCAACCCTGTTATTCCTGAGGTTGTAAGCCAAATAGCATTTAACGTTATGGGTCATGATACAACAGTTGCGTTGGCGGCAGAATCTGGTCAGCAGGAGCTTAATGCATTTGAGCCTATTATTTTCCGTTGTTTATTTGAATCTGTTGAAACATTAACAAATGGTATCAATATTTTTGTAAAGGAATGTATTGAAGGCATCACAGCCAATGCTGATGTTTGCCGTGAGGACGTAGAATCATGTCTTGGTCTTGCGACTGCTCTTTGTAACCATATCGGTTATGAGAAGTCATCAAACCTTGCAAAACAGGCATTAAGAGAAGGCAAAAAGCTCAAAGAGGTTGCGTTAGAGAACAAAATTATGAGCGAAGAAGAACTTGATGATGTATTAGACCCGTTTAAGATGATATAACTCTCCGACTTGTAGATTTGGTGCAGAGCGTCACAGGCAAAGTTTAATTTCTGATATATAGTCATAAGAAAGCACTCAAGATTTCCTTGAGTGCTTTTGAATTTATGCCTTTGACTATGAACATTCTTCACCTCTCGCTGTATACACATACAGCTTCGGGTTCAGACTGTCCATTCTGCATCCAAATCTCCTAAGTCTATTTATTGGTTGCGAAACACGAAAGAATATGCTATACTGTTACGCGAGGTGTTTTATATGACAGAAGAATTAATAAAGAGAATAAACGAGCTGGCAAAAAAATCAAAAACAGAGGGTCTGAGCGAGGCAGAAAAAGCAGAGCAGGCAGAACTTCGTGGAAAATATATTGAGGCATTTCGTCAGGGAGTGAAAAATACATTAAATAATGTTTATGTGGTTGACGAAAGAGGCAACGAAAAGAAGCTTGAAAGAAAAAAATCAGGTGACAGTTATGGTGCCTAAAAAAATCTCTGGAATAATATTATGTGCATTTATTGCATTTGTTGCAACGTTCTTATCAGAAGTAGATATAGGTAAAGTGTCCAAATTCTTTATAGCTATGAGGGGGCTATTGGTCTTATTACAAACATAACAGAACTAATAAAAAAGGGAGGAAAACCTATTTTATTGGGAGGATGCTGTTGGCTTTCTATCACTGCAGTGTCCTTAATAGTTCAGTACATAACAGGAATTTTTTTCAGTAATTTGTAGTTTTTTGAAATAAAGCAATAGAGTAATTGCATAAAACAGCAAAACATCAAAAACGAATTAATGAGAATCTGACATTTTTCAAAATGTTAGATTCTTGTTTTTTACACAGCTAGGAAGTTTTTGGTATTATGTACAAAATAACATTTGTTAAAAAGAACTAAAATATGGATAGATTTAGCGGAAAACTAATAGAGTATTTGCATAAAAAATGAAATAAAAATGGAAAAAAACAAGCTTTGTCAGCAAAAAAACACGTAATAGGTCGAATAATTTCGGTATTTTGTTTAAATTATGGCAATAATTTACTAAAAAGAGCACAAAAAACTAGAAAAAAAGTACAAAAAAAATAAAAAAACTCTTGCAATTGGATGTGGTTCTATGGTAGAATAAGTTATACCAAACAAAATGTGGGTGAGTTTCTCGTTTTGTTAGTTGAAAACATTAAAAAATGCCACGGTTTTTGAAAACAGAGTATTCTGACTTGCTGTGTTTTTCGCAAAAGAAACCAAAGTGCAATTATTTTAAACAATTAAGGTAGAGGAGATGGTATTCTTTGAAAAAGTCAGCAGCAATTGTTAGTGATGCTTACTTGCCGAAGAAGAAAACGTTAGCAACAAGACTCAAAACGAATCTTCCCTTGCTTATCATGATTCTTCCCGGTTTTTTAGCGTTACTTCTTTTCCATTATAAGCCTATTTATGGTTTGTTAATTGCTTTTAAGAACTATAAGTTCAAACTCGGTGTTTTCGGCAGTCCATGGGCAGCGAACTACGGTTTTGCACATTTTATAAGAATGTTCGGAGGTAACGAGTTTGCAAGCGTACTGGGTAACACAGTATGGATTTCTTTACTTCGTATAGTGTTTGGTTGGCCTTCGCCTATCGTTTTAGCACTCTTACTTAACGAAATCCGTTGTTCTTGGTTTAAAAAGCTTACACAGACATTGTCATACATTCCCCACTTCTTCTCGTGGGTTGTTTTGGCAGGTATTTTTAAGATGATGTTCTCAACAGTGGGTCCCGTTAACTCAATTATTACGTCATTGGGATTTGATGCGATTCCTTTCTTTAGTAACAATACGGCATTCTTAGTGCTTACCATTACTACTGCGGTATGGGCAGCCCTAGGTTCAAGCGCTGTCGTATACATTGCAGCTCTGGCCGGCGTTGATGAATCACTGTATGAAGCAGCGTACATTGACGGTGCGAGCAGATGGAAGCAGGTATGGCATATTACACTTCCCAGCATCTTAGGTACAATCACAACAGTTTGGATTATGAGTCTTGCAGGCGTACTGAATGCAGGCTTTGACCAGATTTACAATATGTATAACTACACAGTTTATGAGGTTGCGGATATTTTGGATACATACTCTCTCCGACTCTTGACAGATGGTCGTTATGAGCTTGGTTCAGCACTCAGTTTCTTCAAGTCGTTGGTAGGTATGATATTTGTAATTGGCTCAAACTGGTTAATTAAAGCAATCAGCCATGACGAATACGGTATTTTATAAAGGAGGGATAGATAATGATACAGCGTACACGAGGCGAGAAGATTTTTAATGTATTCAACTACATGATTCTTATCTTAGTTGGCTTTACAACAGTCTATCCGCTTTTATACACATTTTCTATTTCTGTCAGCACAAAGCTTGCTGCAGAATCCGGCGGTCTTCACATCTTACCCACATGGGGACAGATGACAATAGACCCCTATATCATGGTATTTAAAAATCAGGAAATCTGGAGAGCGTACGGATATACAATCTTTAGAACAGTTGTCGGTACAGTTTTATCAGTAATTGTAACATGTTTCTATGGTTATGCTCTTTCAAGACCCAACCTTATATGGAAAAAGTTTTTTATAACGTATATTACGTTTACAATGCTCTTTAGTGGCGGTCAGATTCCTACATACTTAAATATGAGAGATTTAGGGCTTATCAACAGTGTATGGGTATATATTTTGCCTATGTTGATTACAGCGTATAACACAGTTGTTGCCCGTTCATTCTTTGCCGGTATCCCCGAAGCACTGAATGAATCAGCAAAAATTGACGGTGCAGGTGAGTTCAGAACATTCTTCCAGATTATCGCTCCTCTTTCAAAGCCTATTATTATGACATTGGCTCTTTGGATTGCGGTAGGTCACTGGAACTCATGGTATGACTCAATGATGTATATCACAGACAACAAAAAGATTGTTGTTCAGCAGTACATTCAGCGTATCGTAAACGAAAATGCTACAAATAAAATTACTGACCTTGGTGCAGGTGAAAATGTTCAGGCAAATATGACATCTGAAACAATCAAGTCTGCGTCTATTATGATTACAGTAATCCCGATTTTGTGTTTCTACCCCTTCGTACAGAGATACTTTATCAAGGGTGTTACACTTGGTGCTGTTAAAGGTTAATGTCTCGGACATTAAGTTTATAAAATTAAAAAAGGCTTTAAGGAGGTCTATCAATGAAGATGAAAAAAGTTCTCAGTATAGCTTTAGCTTTAATATTGGCTATCGGTATGCTGGCAGGCTGTGGCGAATCAGGTTCTGAAGCTGCTAAGAACTTCTCCGATACAGACGAGAAGCTTACTCTTGAATGGCTTGGCTATCCTACGCACTCAGGCTGCGAAGAAGGTACAAACTCAGAGTTATTACTCGAAGAAAAGTTCAACGTAGAAATCAAACCTTTATTCTACGAGGAAACAAAATTCAACGACAAGAAAACAATGCTTATGGCTGGCGGAGATATTCCGGATTTAGTTTACGAGCTTGACCCTGTTAACGTATTTAACGACGTTGATCAGGACTTCATCGTTGAAGTTCCCTACGAAACAATTGAAAAGTATGCTCCTGAATATTTTGCTTATATGAACGAGTACGCACCTGCTGCTTGGTCTTATTCAAGATATATGGATGCTAACTGGGGTGTTCCCAATTTCAATCACTATAACGGTATTTCAAGAACAAACGCTTACCGTACAGACTGGTTAAAAGCTATAGGTAAGAAAGCTCCCGAAACATTAGATGAAATGCATGATGTTATCTATGCATTTGTACATGATGATCCCGATGGCAACGGCAAGGACGATACATTCGGTTACTCAATGATGTCAACACATTATCAGGACTTTTTCCAGGAATTTTTCGGTGCTTACGGTGTGTTACCTTTTGACTGGCAGGAAGTTGACGGCGAAATCGTTTATGGTGGCTTAAGAGAAGAGTGCACAGAAGTTTTAGCTACAGTTGCTGAATGGTATAAAGAAGGTCTTATCCATCCTGACTATGTTATAGGTATAGATCAAAATGAGCTTGTTACTACAAACAAGATTGGTTACATCTCAAGAGTATCTTATCAGGATGAAGGATCTCCGATATCGCAGATTAACACCCTTCGTCAGGTTGTTCCCGAAGCTGGTTATACATACACATTAGCTCCTAAGGGTCCTGAAGGCTTAAGAGGTCAGAGAATCTGGGGTCTTGCTTGCCACGTAGTATCCTTTGGTAATACAGAACAGTACGGCGTTGCAGTTCCCAGAATACTCAAGATGATTGATGGTATGTTCACAGATGATGCTCTTTACACAGAATTAAGACTTGGTAAAGAAGGTGTTCATTGGACACAGGGCGACAAAGCTCATTCAACAGGAATGTATCCTTATGAAATGACAGCAGATTATCTCGATGGTGCTCAGCAGAGACATGCTGGTCTTTCAGTAGGTTTTTCTAGTCCCTCATTCTTCACATGTGTTGCTCCTAAGAAGGAACTCTACATGGATAACATGACAGATTCTTACAGAAGCTGGTTAGAAAACTACACATCAGAGGATTCTGCTTTAGCGGATGTTTTCTATAAGGTAGAAATCGTTCCCTCATCTGCTGACTACTTAGTAGACTTAAGAAACAAGCAGATGAAGTTAATGTCTGACATTATTCAGGGTACAAAGACAGCAGACAGCTACTTGCCTGAATTTACAGAAATGTGGAACAATGGCGGCGGCGATGTAATGCTTGAAGAAGCTAAGGCTCAGGGCGATGTATTAAATGCTATGTATAAGGATTTAGGCATTAAATAATATCGTTTGACCGGTGTATTCAGAACAGAACGTCAAAAATAAGAATATTTAATCTCTAATAAACATAAGAAGGAACTCAAAGTTATCTTTGAGTTCCTTTGTTTTTTATATTTTTGACTACGAGCATTCTTCACCTCTCGTCGTACTTATGTACGCCTTTGGGTTCAGACTACTCGTTCTGCATTTGAATACCCGCGGTCAAGACCGGTATATTCAGAACAGAACGTCAAAAATAAGAATATTTAATCTCTAATAAACATAAGAAGGAACTCAAAGTTATCTTTGAGTTCCTTTGTTTTTTATATTTTTGACTACGGGCATTCTTCACCTCTCGTCGTACTTATGTACGCCTTTGGGTTCAGACTACTCGTTCTGCATCTGAATACCCAGGCTCAAACCTGTTTATTAAGTTACTTGTATTCTTCTTTATACTTATGTGAAAACCTCAGGGGAGTTATCCCTTTTGCCTTTTTAAATACAGTAGAGAAGTAGTTACTATCATTAAAACCGCATCTGCCTGCTATTTCTGTAATAGGAAGATCGGTTTTTGTGAGAAGACGTTCAGCATTCAAAAGTCGTACATATGTGATGTATTCGTTTATGCCTATATTTGTTACCGCTTTAAAGCTTCGTGAGAGGTGGCTTTCGCTCACTGCAAATTTTTTACTCAAGGACGAAAGGCTTAAATCAGTTGCAAAGTTTTGACGAATATACTTTGAGACAGCATACATTGTTTTGTCGGTCTGAGGTAGATTAGGCTTATAGTCAAGACAAAGTCGCGACATCTGCAAAAGTAACTCCTCTATGTAGAGATTAATAAGTTGTCGGCTATGTTCGTCATTCGCGGCATATTCATCCTCTATTTTTTTCAGTATGGTTTCTACAATTTCGCGTTTTGAATCAGGTATATATACAACGGACTTTTTACACAAGTTAGAAAAAAAATCTTTTGAATTTTTTCCTAATACAGAATCGTCAAAACTTAGGAGAATTCGTTCGCTATGGAGGCAGTCCTCACTGTCGGTTTTGTGGTTCACACCAGCGGGTATTACTACAAAATTGCCGCTTTCTACCTGAAACATCTTGTCTCCGATAAAGTACTTTGTGGTACCATTTAACAGATAATATATTTCATGCTCGTTATGAAAATGAACACCTGTTGACTTTCTTCTGTTATCCACAGATTGGTGTGAAAAATCTTGGTTTTTGTAGGTGTTTATAAGCATCGTATCGCCTCCAAGTTAATTATAACAAAACAAGAACAAAAATACAACAATATTTTAATGTTTTTTACTTAATGGAGCAATATTTTAAAGGAAAATACGATATTTTTTTCTTATAATAAAGATATCATAAAAGAATTATTTTCAAAGGTGTCAGAGGATGTACACCTGGTAAGGAGAGAAAGTTATGAGTTATACAGAAAAAATTATTCAGTTTGGTGAGGGAGGATTCCTGCGTGGATTTGTTGATTGGATTGTTCAGTTAACAAATGAAAGCTCAGACTTTAATGCAGGTGTTGTAGTTGTTCAGCCTATCGAAAAAGGCATGTGTAAAATGCTGGAGGCCCAGAATTGCAACTATACTCACGTAATGCGTGGACTTCGTGACGGCGTTCCTACAGTAGACAAAAAATATATTGATGTAATTACAAGAACTGTTGAGCCTTATGAAAATTTTGAGGGATATCTCGCTCTTGCAGATAATGAAAATTTTAGATTTGTAGTTTCAAATACAACAGAGTCAGGTATTGCTTTTTGTGCAGATGACAAGATAGAGGACGCACCTAAGGTAACGTTTCCTGCCAAAGTTACTCTTTTACTAAAGAGAAGATTTGAAAAGGGGTTGCCTGGTTTCATTTTTCTGCCCTGCGAGCTTATTGACAAAAATGGTGAAACACTGAAAAAATATGTCCTTGAATACATTAAACTCTGGAATTTAGGTTCAGATTTTGCAGAGTGGGTAGAAAAAGAAAATATCTTCTGTAATACTCTTGTGGACAGAATTGTAACAGGCTATCCTCGAGATGAAAAAATCGACGTTGGATATGAGGACAATATGCTCAACACATCAGAGCTTTTCCACCTTTGGGTTATTGAAGGTCCTTCATCAATTACAGAGGAATTCCCCTTTGACAAAGCGGGCTTAAATATTATTGTAACGGATAATTTAGAGCGTTACAGAACACGTAAGGTTCGTATTTTAAATGGTGCTCATACATCTATGATTCCTTATGCAATGTTGGAAGGAATTGAAACTGTGGGAGATTGTATGGCAGATGACAATATGTCGGCTTTTGTTAAAAAGTGCGTATATGAAGAAATCGTTCCCACACTGGATTTGCCTGAAGAAGAGCTTAAAGATTATGCGGATAATGTGTTTGAAAGATTTAAAAATCCTTACATAAAGCACCTCTGTTCATCAATTTCATTAAACTCTGTAAGCAAATTTAAGGTAAGGGTATTACCCTCAATCTTAGAGTATATTAAACGCTATGACAAAATGCCTGACAACTTGCTCGTTTCCTTCGGCAAGCTGATTAAGTTCTATAAAGAAGGCACCCCCAATGACGATGAGGCAGTTATGGCATTTATGAAAACTGCAACAGTTTCAGAGATTTTGGCAAACAAGGACCTCTGGGATGAAGATTTAAGCAATTTGGCCGATGAAGTAACAAGGAGAATGTAATGAAAATACACGAGCTTGATAATGTAGAAGTAAATCTTGAAGATGGTCACAAATA
>JAZNWB010000074.1:0-6039 GCA_045593125.1 Congzhengia sp.
CTTCAGTTATTCTCAGTTTCAGCACTTGACCAGTTAGTAACAGCTCCCTGGATAGGTCTCCCCATTAAATGGAAAGGCACAGTATTTGGCGGCATCGACTGGTCAAATACATCAATGATTTTAAGCTCAATTATCGCTATCGCTCCTATCTCACTTGCAACAATGATGGAACACATCGGCGATATTTCAGCCATCTCATCAACAGTAGGTAAAAACTTTATTGCAAAACCCGGTTTGCACAGAACATTACTCGGCGACGGTTTAGCTACTTCACTTTCTGCAATCTTTGGCGGTCCTGCAAATACAACCTATGGCGAAAATACAGGTGTATTGGCACTCTCTAAAGTTTATGATCCCAGAGTTATCAGAATCGCTGCTGTTATCGCAATAATACTCTCCTTCTCACCTAAATTTGCAGCGCTTGTTAACGTTATCCCCACAGCTGTTATCGGTGGTATTTCATTCGTTCTTTACGGAATGATTTCTGCAGTAGGTATCAGAAACGTTGTTGAAAACAGGGTTGACTTTACAAAGAGCCGTAACTTAATTATTGCCGCTATCATCTTGGTCTGTGCATTAGGTTTATCAGGCGTAACTTTTGCTATCGGCAGCGTTACAATTTCACTTTCTGCTTTAGCAGTTGCTTCAATTGCTGGTATCGTATTAAATGCTATCCTTCCCGGTAAGGACTACGTATTCGGTGAAACTCCCGAAGAAACACAAACCGGTGTTGATTTAAGATTTAAATAAAATTAATTTTTAAATAAGCTACGCAGTTGCGTAGCTTATTTTTTTGCATATTTTTTGCATCAATTCAAAAACTACGTAAGAGGTGTTTTTATGTTTAAAAGAAATGGAAAACAGACAATATTTTTTGAAAGCAGTCCATATATAAAATCTTACGCTTCAATTGCGGGCAAAAAAGAAAGCGAAGGTCCTTTTAAAAAAGCCTTTGATAAAACAGTAGAAGATGTCTATTGGGGCGAGGACAGTTGGGAAAAGGCAGAAAATAAATTTGTAAAAAGTGCCGTTTTGTCAGCTCTTTCCAAAGGAGGTCTCACCGCTGATGATATTGACTATATTTTTGCAGGAGACTTACTCAATCAATGCACAGGAACCACCTATGGTCTGCGAATTTTCGGTATTCCTTTTATCGGGCTTTTCGGAGCCTGCTCTACTATGGGATTGTCTATGAAAATGGCATCAATTATGGTTGATGGCGGTTTTGCCACAAGATGCTGTGCCGTAACATCAAGTCATTTCTGTTCTGCAGAAAGACAATTTCGCTTTCCATTGGAGTATGGCGGTCAGCGTCCTCCAAGTGCCCAATGGACCGTTACAGGCTCTGCTTGCGTAGTTGTTGATAAATACGACGGCGACATAAGAATTGAAGCTGCAACGACAGGAAAAATTATAGATCAGGGCATAAAAGACGCTAATAATATGGGAGCTGCTATGGCACCTGCTGCAGTGGATACTCTTATTGCCCATTTTAAAGATACAGGCAGAAAACCTGACTATTACGATGCTATATTCACAGGTGATTTGGGAAGTGTTGGGAAAGCTATTGTAATTGATTTGATGAGCAAAGAGGGGTATGACCTAAGTAAAAATTACTTTGATTGCGGAGAGCTTATTTTTGATGATTCACAGGATGTACACGCAGGTGGAAGTGGCTGCGGTTGCTCAGGACTCATCCTGTGTGCTCATATTATCCCCGAAATGAAAAAGAAAAACCTCCGACGTGTACTTTTTATGCCAACAGGAGCATTAATGAGCCCTACCGCAGTACAGCAAGGCGAATCAATCCCCGGTGTTGCACATGCATTGAGTTTGTATATAGAATAAATGTGTTTACATTTTTTTAAAAATGTGCTATAATTATTGTTAACATTAATTATCAGGCAAGTGTGTGTTTTGATAAAAATACACACTTGTCTTTAAAGATTTTTTTGGAGGAATTTCATATATGAAAACTATTGCTACTTATGCAAAAATGCTCCGTCTAAAACACTACATAAAAAACCTGATAATTTTTCTCCCTTTGATTTTCAGCAAACAACTTCTTGACATTTCTTTATTGACAGATGCAATTTTAGCATTTTTCTCTTTTTCTTTTTTATCATCTTTCATATACATAATGAACGATATAAAAGACATCGAAAAAGACAAACTGCATCAAACCAAACGTTTCCGCCCGATAGCCGCAGGAAGGGTTACTGTAAAGAGTGCTGTCATTACGGCAGTAATTATGTTACTGTTATCCATTGGTTTAAATTTTTTAGTATACAAGAGTATATTCTCATGGATAATCCTTTTTAGTTATTTGGTAATCAACATTGCTTACAGCTTAAAGCTTAAAAATATCCCGATAGTTGATGTTACAATACTTGCAATAGGATTTTTACTGCGAGCAACATATGGTTCGTCAATTACAGGCATCGATCTTTCAAGCTGGTTCTACTTGACAATGGTAATGGGTTCTTTCTTCCTTGGCTTCGGGAAACGCAGAAACGAGCTTATAAGAGAAGGTACACAAAAAAGAGATGTTTTAAATCTTTATAACCTGAATTTCCTTGATAAAAATATGTATATGTGTCTATGTCTGACTCTGGTATTTTACTCTATGTGGACACTGGACTTATCAAAAATAAATAACAATTCCTATCTGATATGGACTGTTCCAATGGTTATTTTGATAATGCTCAAATACAATCTCAACATAGAACAGGATTCAGACGGAGACCCTACCGAGGTAATATTAAAAGATAAAATTTTACTTTTTATGGTTCTTTTATACGCAATACTCATGTACTTTATCCTCTATGTAATATAAAAAGGAGAGATTTTTTTGAACGTATATGATTTTGATAGGACTATATATGACGGTGACAGTACCGTTGACTTTTACATTTATTGCATAAAAAATTCTCCCAAATTACTTGTATATTTTCCACGGCAGGTTTTTGCATTACTAAAGTATCTTTTTAAAATACATAACAAAACAGAATTTAAAGAACAATTTTATACTTTTTTAAATGGCATCAAAGATGTCGATGCATCTATTTGCGATTTTTGGGCAAAACATGGCAAAAAAATAGCTCCGTGGTACTTATCACAAAAGGAAGCTACAGATATTGTTATCTCTGCATCCCCTGAATTTTTGCTAAAACCCATAACGCAAAACCTGGGCGTTGATCTGATTGCATCTTTAGTATGCAGCAATACCGGTAAATATACAGGTCTGAATTGTTACGGTGAGGAAAAGGTAAGAAGGTTTTTTGAAAAATATCCGGATGGCGTAATTGAAAATTTTTATTCCGATTCTCTTTCTGATGAATACATGGCAAAAATTGCAAAAAACAGCTATCTGGTAACTAATGGAAAAATAAATAATTGGAAGTAACGGAGGACCTTTATGAAATCAAAATATAGATGTATTTTTTATTTTTTATCATTCGCTATACTTTTTTTATTAACTTTAAAAATCTCACCATTAGCTGATGACTGGTATTATTTAACATCTCCCAATCTTAATCCGGAATTAACACAACTTTTGCCTAATGAACTTTTTTGGCGACCGTTTGATGCGTTATTTGGTTTTCTCTTGGGACAAATTCCTATGTTGTTCCCATATTTGAACAGAGCCTTTGTAATCACAGCACATATTCTATCTGTATATTATATGGAAAAATGCTTACGTCATTTTGAAATTAAAGATTGGGTTGTTAATTTTTGTGTATTGTATGCAATGTTTTCATCTGCTATATATGCAACAATAGTTTCGCCCGATGGTTTAAACCAGGCATACAGTCTTTTGTTCGGTATTGTGGGACTGTATCAGTATATCAAAAATCCACATAAGCTAAGTTATGTCTTTTTCTGTGCACTATCTACATTATGCAAAGAGTCAGGTATAGTCTGGATTTGCATTATTCCATTTTTCAATATCATGATATCATTAAAAAAAATTGGCGAAATTTTTTCAGATAAACAAAAGCGTTTTGAAACTTTAAAAGCTATCCTTATTGCAGGTATTTTTGCGATTATTTACTTTGGATTGCGTTTTACTTTACTTGGTAATATCGCTTTAGGAAATAACGGAACAAGATACTCTCTGTCACTGTTTTCTTTTGCAACAATTAAAAACTTTGTAAATATTTTTGCAAATGCCGTAACCGGAATTGATACTATTTCATTATTTGTCAGCACTTCTTCGCATATTCCTTTTATTATAACTATGTTTTTGAGTATTATATTCCTTGGTTACATGATGTATCTGTTAATAAAAACACTTTTAAAGAAAGAAAACCGCATTGGACTTTTTACTCTTATCATATGTGCAGTACTAATATCACTTCCCCATATTCTAATTGGAAGTGCAGGCGAAATGCATACTTATCCTACCATTTTCTTTGTTTGTATTATATATGCTTTTCTGCTTAACAATTCGACAAGCACATTAAAATCTTTGATACCTTTTGCGATATGTATTTTTATTGCATTTTCTGTTTCGTCAACACATAAATTAATCGCGATATACGATTACAGTAACAAGGTAGAATTATTAACTTCTGAAATGCGTAAAAATTACACCAACTCAGAAGAAAGCCTAATGATTGTTTCTTTGAACGAAGATAGTGGATATTCTGTTTTTTCTCAGTCTGCTATAGCAGGCACGTCCTACGGAAAAAGCATGAGAAAATACTTTGGTTGGAAGGAGTTGCCAATTAGTTATACTAAGGTTGACAATATCGAAGAATCTACAATTCAAATTAATCAGAACTTTGATAAATTTGATAAAATATGGTTAATACAAAATGACCAAATTACACCGGTAAAATAACTTTTAATAAAAAAGAACGGCAATAGCCGTTCTTTTTTATTAAAACTTACTTTTACTTTCTATTACCTTTCCCACAATTCGCACACGGTCCATATCCTTGCCTACAAATTTTCTGGGAGGATAGTTGTGATTTTGGGAAATCAGGGTTATGGAAGTTTTATCAAACTCTACCTTTTTTACAACTCCTTCTTCCTCGTCTATAGTGACCACAGCGTATGAACCGCTGTCAATTGATGCCTGTCTGCGTACCAGCACCATATCTCCCTCGTAAAGTCGCGGCTCCATACTGTCACCTTTGACTACAAGATAGAAAAAATCATTGTAATCATATCCTGATAAGCTACGAACATCTACACTTTCTGTTCCCATATCCTCATACATAGCAAGGCCGCCGCTTCCCGCACGAACCACACCTGCAACAGGCACTAATACCATTCTCTCAGGGGAAATAAAGTTTTCCTCATTTTTCCGTCCTCCAAGCTTATCCATAAGCTCAGAAACCGAGATATTCAAAGCCTGCGATACTGACTGAAGTGTTTTCGTGGTAGGCATTATCGGCAGTTTGGTTCTTGGATTTTCATTTTTCTCAAGCATTGATATATATCCTTTGCTAAGACCGCTCATCTGTGCAAAGTCATCCATTGTAATGTTGTATTTCACCCTGTATTCTTTGATTATATCTCCTATATTCATATACATTACCTCACTTATTGTTTAGTATGTTATACATTATACAATAAAAAAAACCATTTGTCAACAAATTATTAACAAATTAAACGAAACATTTAATATGCTTGACAATTTATATTTAATATGTTAAACTGTATACACAAACTAAATGAAAGGATGAATATTATGAATTCAGCAAAGGTAAAGACAGATTGTTTTGCATTTAGGCGTGGTGAATGTACAATTCTCTACGAACTTGTATGCAGCGAGAGAAATTGCAGCTTTTACAAAACCTGCAAGCAGTACAACAGTGACAAATTGAAATATTCGTACAAGGGGCGTGAAAATTATTGACAAAAGAAAGGCTTGAGCATTACAGAGTAAACTTAAAAGAATTAAAACGATTTGCAGAGCATTACAGGATGTTCCATGACTTCTCCATGGCACTTGGAACATTCAATGACTCTATTGCCCAAAATACAACACAAGATATAAATGACGAAATGGTGCGTCTGTGTAAAAAG
>JAZNWB010000075.1:0-5480 GCA_045593125.1 Congzhengia sp.
GGTTTATATGACATAATCAAAGCTGCGATAATGTAGGCCAAAAGTCCTGAGCCGCAGGCGAGTGCAACTATCACAGTTATCAGTCGTACAATAGTTGAATCTACCTCAAGATATTCTGCAATTCCGCCACATACGCCGCAGAGTTTTTTGTCTGTTCTTGATTTATATAGCTTTTTCATAAATATCATCTCCTCTAAAAAGTTATTACACTTATATAATACAATATTTGCAGATTTTTGTCAATAAAAGTGCGATTGACACAACTAATGGTTTGTGATAAAATTGTGATATCAAACAAAAGAAGAAAATCCTGAAACAAGCATATATTGCTAATTGAGAGAACACACCTGTTTAAAAGAAAGAAGTCTTATTATGAAAGCTTTAATGATTATGAATCCCGTATCGGGAAAAATGTCTTTAATCAGAAATTTTTCTGAGATTACCCGACTTTTAAAAGAGGCTGGGTATGAGCTGGATATACGTTGTACGTCAGGCAAGGGGAGTGCCCAGAAAATAGTAAAGGAAAACGCCCTTGACAATGACATCATAATATGTTGTGGCGGTGACGGAACGTTAAACGATATTATAAACGGCATTATGGAAAGCGACATATCTGTGCCCATAGGGTATATCCCATGCGGTACAACTAATGACTTTGCGTCAGGTATTGGTCTGTCAAAGAACGTAGTTCGTGCTGCAAAAGACATTATTTCAGGAATTCCCACTGAGATTGACGTGGGAAAATTCGGAAATTCTTATTTTTCCTATGTAGCATCCTTTGGAGCTTTTACCCAAAGCTCATATGCTACACCTCAGAACATGAAAAACACCTTTGGACACTTTGCATATGTATTGGAGGGAGTTAAGGAAATTCCTTACCTTAAGCCTACCGCACTTCGGATTACTACAGAGGCGGGCCAGGAGTATAGCGGAGAGTATGTATTGGGAGCCATAGCGAATTCTACATCAATTGGCGGAATAATCAAACTTGACAGAGCTCGTGTTGATATGTCTGACGGCGAGTTTGAAGTGCTGCTTATTAAATATCCAAAAAACATTATGGATTTAAACAATATTATAACCTCGTTTAATACAAACGATTATGAAAATCCATCTATTGAGTTTTTCCGTGCCCGCGAGTTGACCGTTGAAGGCAAAGAACGTATACAGTGGTCATTAGATGGCGAGTGTTTTGAACCGAAAGAAAAAGAGATTGTAAAAAATTATCAAAAGGCAATTACTATAATATTACCAAAAAAATAAAGACTTGGAGCAATGCTCCAAGTCTTTATTTTTTAGTCGTTAGCACCTTTTTCGTATTCTAATATTGCACCGTCGTCTGCTTTTACTTTTACATCATATTCAACATTATCTTTTCTGAATTCAACTTCGTAAGCCCACACGCCGTCATCAAGATCTAAATCAACGCGGTCGAACACGACACCTTCTGCAGAAATTCCTGCTTTTGACAGGGCCATTTCTTTGGCTTTATCCTCGCCAATGAGCTTAGATGTGTCAACTGTTGTCTGCATCTGCTGGTTGTTATCGGTATTCTCGGGCTTTTGTGTCAGGTTGTTTTCATTTTTGTCTGTATTGGGCATAGCTGACTGCATTGGTTCGTCCATTCCCATACAACCTGCAAAAAGGGATAATGCCATAGCTAAACATAAAATTACCGTCAGTATTTTTTTCATTTATACTCCTCCTTTTGAAAAATAAAGCCGTACTGTTACAGTACGGCTTTATTTTAACCTGTTATAATTTTAATTATTCTTCTACAAATACGTCTTTTCCAAGTGAGCAAACGGGACATACCCAATCCTCTGGAACATCTTCCCAAGCCGTGCCGGGAGCAACGCCGTTGTCGGGGTCACCGATTGCGGGGTCGTAAACATATCCGCAGGGACAAACCATTTTTTCCATTTTGAATAACCTCTTTCCTGTTTTTAAATTCAGCTTGCGGCACCACTCATGATTTCAGATATTACGTCTAAAACCTTTTGATGGCAGCCGCCGCAGCCTGTTGAACAATGAGTTACATTTTGAACACTCTTAAATGTGCTCAGTACATCATCAAATTTTGTGAGATTGTGCATAGCATCGGCAATGTCGTTGTAGCTTACCTGCATGCAATTACAAACCATGAAATTTTCGGTCATATTAATCACCTATTATTTAAAATATCTCTTGAGTAAGCCTTCTAAGCCTCTGCCGTGACGAGCCTCGTCACGAGCCATTTCGTGAACTGTATCGTGAATAGCATCTAAGCCGTTTTTCTTAGCGCAAGCAGCGAGGTCAAATTTACCCTGAGTTGCACCGTATTCACAATCAACGCGCCATTTCAAGTTATCCTTTGTTGTAGCTTTCATGTTAGGCTCTAAATCTTCGCCTAAGAGTTCTGCAAATTTTGCAGCGTGTTCAGCCTCTTCATAAGCTGCCTTTTCCCAGTAAAGACCTACTTCGGGATAGCCTTCGCGATGAGCGATACGAGCCATGCAGAGGTACATACCAACTTCTGCACATTCGCCGTTAAAGTTTGCCATTAACTGCTCAAAGATGTATTTTTTATCTTCCTCTGAGATATCGGGATTGTTTTTAACTGTTTTTGCATATACGCCGTATTCATGCTCAGCAGCGAGTGCTGCACCTTCCTTCATAACTGTAAACTTTTCGCCGGGAACCTTACATACAGGGCAAGCTGCAGGGGGTTCTGCACCTTCGTGAACATAACCGCAAACTGGACATACAAATTTTTTCATAATAAATTCCTCCATAATATTATATTAATTTTTTTTAAAATTATTTACATTGATCACAAGCCCCGTAAAAAAACAGCTTGTATGTATCTGTTACAAATCCGTTGGGGGCGTTTTTTTTGATTAAGCTTTCAGGAAGCTTAAAGAACATATCGTGGACCTTACCACAGGTGTTGCACACGAAATGCTGATGGTCTGAGATGTCTGCATCAAAATGTGTCTTGCCTCCGGCCTCGAGTCTGATTAATTCGCCTGCGTCTGCTAATCTATTGCAGTTTCTGTAAACTGTTGCAAGGCTCAGGTTGGGAAGCTCTGATTTTAAATCCTGATAAATTTCCTCGGCAGTGGGGTGTGCTGTGGTGTTTTTTAAATAATTTAAAATGCACTCTCGCTGTCTTGAAAAATTCATAAGACACCTCCTTGTTAAAAGTAAAATTGATAATTATTATCGTTTTCAATTACAATTATATCCGAACATATATCCCTTGTCAAGAGTTTTTTAAAATTTTTTTAAAAAAGGGGATGTTTAAATTCTCCAGACCGCAAAAAGGCGATAATGATACGGAATTAAATTAATTAAAAATCTTTAAAAAAGTTAATTTTGTTGAAAAATCTGATTTAATTAGATTTTTCTTAAATTTTGAGCCTTTTTGCTAAGAACAAACTTCGCCTCTCGGCGTACACCCGTACGCCTTCGGGTAACCCACCAAAGCCTTTAAAGAGCTTTGGTGGCTCAGTTTGTCCGTTCTGAAAAATTTCTCCTATCCCCTGAAAAGAGGATGTTTAAAAACCAAGAAGTTTTTAAACATCCTCTTTTGTAGGACATTACTGACCGTTTTGCGGTCAAGGAGTTATAAAAGCTTTTAAGCATTCAGGTAAATCAGCTTTTGTACTTAGCAAATCACAACTGAAATGGTGTCCGTTTTCTAAGAAAAACATTACCATCATATCTGAATTTCTGTTTCCGCCATATTCGCAATATTCATAAACTTCTGCAATTTCTTCGGGGTTTTCTATAACAATGGGAAATTCCCAGTGCTCTACCTGTATCATTTTTGAAGAGGTCATTACCTCGCCATATGCGCCATAGTATTCTACGCCTATTTTCTTTATGTCTGAAACCTCAGGCAAATGTGCAAGTGCGTTGTATTTTTCGATTAGTGCCCAGGTATTCTTATAAGAAGGACGAATATAATAAGTTTCTGATTTTTCTAAAATATCTTCCCTTGCCACAGGAGTGCCGTCTTCATATGTTGCAGCGGCCTTGTAAGAAATCTCTATTCTTGTATATGTACGTCCCCGTGGTGCATATTCATCATAAGGAGCATTTTTTGTGTCCTTTTTTAAAGCCGATAAAAATTCATTAATTCTCGCCTCATCTTGATACATTATAGCTGCAACATCTGAAATTCTTTCGTCATATACAGAAAGACTTGTGTAGGTTCTGTCGCTATTTCGTAAAATGGGGAAATATGTTTTTCTTACAGTTTCCGTCGTAACAACAGGCTCTAAGAGAGCCTTGTATTCCGTGTAGTCAATGGCGTATTGACGAGGGATAGTTTTGCCGTTTTTCAGTCTATAGTTGAGAGTAAGTATCCACGGGTCAGGGAGAGTCTTTGAAATAAATTCTTCATCTATCAGATAAGTGTGCAGAGAGCATACATTTTTGATATCCTCAAAATTTTTTAAGTCGGGAGAAAACTCCTCGTTGTGTTTATACTTTTTTCCTGACTGGTCATAATACCAACCATCGTTTGTGGGGTTTATGCCATTTAACTCAAAGGTCACATACTCAACGCTGTCGGCTGCAGGCACACGACGCTCGTAGCCTGTCAGATCATAGTTAAATATTGTAAACACAGCAACAATAATCAATAAATATGTAATAACAGGTTTTAGGAGTTTGAGTCCTCTAAAACTCTTTTTTACAAGCATTGTTGCAATTATTAAGCCGATAATACCGAAGGGAAGCATAGTGAGGGCGTTTTCGAATCCCCAAATAGCGTTAACGTAGGCAAATCCTACGGCACCTGAGCAAAGTGCTACGCCGAATACAAATACAGGGCGGAGCACGGGAAATGCCACAACCTCTGAGTGATTTTCTATATTTCTTGCACGGTACAAAGAGTATGCAGCCGTCAAGAGCAGAGCAGACATAATGGCATACAACAACACGCCGTTTGCACTCAAAGTGTCATTGGGTGAGAGGTAGAGGTGTTTTTCGCACCAAAATACAGAGTTCATCACATATCCGTATAGCTGAGTATTAGCAAAAAATTTAAAGAATGCCTCAGCCGCAAGGGGCAAAAATGCAAACACATATGTGAATACAAAATTTGCAACAACATTTCCGCAAATCATGGCAACTGCGGTTGCCAGCGAGAATGCAATCAGACTATAAATGGCAGCTACCGACAGGCATTTAAGAAGGTGTGATATGTAGAATGTCTGTGCAAAACCGCTGTCTAATCGCATAACTAAAAGTATAGCGCCGTTTACAATCAAAGGAATTAAAAACATTAAAATCCCCGAAACTGTATGCGAGACAAATGTTGCACCACGGGAAACGGGTACAGAGTGTGCAAATGTTGAGGATTTTCCTGATTGCATATATGAAAAGAGGAAAACTGCCAACGCCACAGGTACGATTAATGCCAGAACATATGAAGGTATCATATAGCGGTAAAGAGTTGAATAGACAAGCTCGCAGTTTCGCTCAAAACG
>JAZNWB010000076.1:0-2929 GCA_045593125.1 Congzhengia sp.
TAAAACAGCTATTTTAGATGCAGGTGCAGCATTAGGTACAGATTTAGAACCCGCAATTACAGGTGTTTCAAATGGAGTTAAAGATTTCTCTAAGTCATTAACAGATGCCGCGGCAGCAGGCGGATTAGATGGATTGCTTGAGGCACTGCCCGGTGCGTTAAATACATTCTTGTCGTCACTGCCAGACTATCTGACACAGCTGATAGATGGCGTCACATCACTGCTCTTGGGAGTCGGAGAGGTATTACCTCAAATTATACCACCTATTCTTGATATGGCAATGCAGCTTTTAATTGAGTTGGTCGCTAATTTACCGCAACTGCTGGAAGCAGGCCTGCAATTGATTATGGGCTTTGCAAATGCAATTATACAGTCAATACCTTTGCTTTTAGAACAGTTACCTGTATTGATTGAGGGTATTATAAACTTTATTATCACTTCAGTTCCGCAACTTATTGAGGCAGGCATACAGCTCTTTGTTTCACTAGTTCAGGCATTGCCTCAAATTGTCGAAACAATTGTTGCTGCAATTCCTCAAATTATAAACGGCTTAGTTACAGCAATATTAGATTCTATCCCACAACTTATACAGGCAGGGGTTGATTTGCTGATTTCACTCATTCAGAATCTGCCTGATATCATTATCACTTTAGTTGCGGCAATACCACAGATAATTGAAGGTCTGGTTGGGGCAATAGTCGACAACATAGACCAAATTATACTAGCAGGTGTTCAGCTTTTTGTAGCGTTAATTGAGAATCTTCCCACAATTATCGGAGAAATTGTGAAAGCAGTACCGCAGATTATCTCTGCATTGGTTGACACATTCGGAGGAATGATATCTACAATATGGGATATCGGTACAGATTTGGTCAAAGGCATATTTGAGGGCATATCTAACTCAATCCAATGGTTACGTGAAAAACTCAGCGGATGGGTTGACAACGTGGTTGATTACATCAAAGATTTATTCGGAATTAATTCACCTTCTAAGGTTATGCGCGATACCGTCGGCGTAGGAATTGCCGAAGGTGTTGCGGTGGGAATTTCAGAAAATACTGATTTGGTACGTGACGCCATGTCCGAAATGGCTGATGTAGTTACCGACTCTGACCTTAGTATAGAGCCTGAGGTAACGGCGAAATCAATTGACTTTGAGGCATTTAAAGAAAAAATAAGACCGTCATTAGATTTTGTTAAATCACAAATTTCACGAGCACAGGATGTTTTAAACACGCAGTTTGCAGCATCTATGCAGCTTGCAGGGGCAATGGCAGGTGCTAACAACACCTACAACAACGGAAACACATTTAACAATCACTACACAATAACAGCATCTAACAATTCACCAAAAGCAACAGCAGACGCAATCAAAAACCAAATGACAATGCAGCGTATGTTGTTTGCAACAAGATAAGGAGGGATTTTATGTTACATATTTCATACCAAAACGAAAACGGCAAACTTGATTTTAGAGGAGGAAACGGGCAAAACTCTTGGCGTATTCTTGAAATTGACGGGCTTGGCATTGCACCTAAAAGCTTTAATACTGCACAGTACCCTGCCACCATCGGTCAGCGTACATTATCTGAATCAATCGATGCAAGAACAATCACCATTCAGTGCGATGCTAATTCTATCAAGAGTCACTATGGAAATACTCCATCTAACCGATGGGAAATATCTAAGGCATTAAAAATCTTAAACGAGCCGGGGACGTTACTCATTTCTGATGGCACAAGGGTACGAAAAATTAGCGCCCGCTGTGTAGAAGCCGTGCAAGGCGAACGCTACGGCGGATATTCTGTATTTGCTATACAGTTTGTATGCGATTATCCGTATTTTGAAGACAAGGAAACAACAAAAGTACCGCTATTTCAGGTGGAACATCTTTTAAAAAGTACATTTACATTGCCTTGTATGTTCACACGCCGTATAACAAAGGCAAGCGTGGTAAACATCGGCGATGTAGACACCGAGCCAATTATTAAAATCCGCTTAAACGGCGGAACATATAACGGAACGGCAGGAAACCCCGGAACACTTGTGATTCGTAATGAAACTACAAAACAGGAGATTGAGCTGAATCTGCAAGACGCTGAAAACACCACAGAGGTAACCATCGATATTCCCAATCGTAAAATCTACAGTCAGGACAACAAAAATTTAATACACCATCTTGCACCTACAAGTTTTTTGAGTGATTTCTGGCTTCAAAAAGGGCAAAATCTCATCGGTGTGGATAACTACATATCGGAGTCCTGCGTGGTAGAGTGCGAATTTTCCAATAAGTATGTTGAGGCGGTGATTGGATGAGTAGTAAAATTTCAGACATTCGCTTTTTTGACTTTAATTTTAAATTACTTCATACTGAAAATGAATTTTTAAGCAGTAACTGGACTGTTTACTACAACGATATCGGCACTTTTGAGGCACATTTCGATTTAAACAGCGATTCCCTGCCTGTCGTTATGGAGAATGATTATCTCGTAGCAGTACAGGGCAATTTATCAGCAATCATCGTAGGTAAAAAGGTGTCTGATGAGCTTATCATATATGGTCGCACATGTAACTGGCTACTTACAAAGCGCATTACTGACGCTTTTGAGAGCACAACCGATACAATTGATGACCTGTTAAATGAAAAAGTAAAGAAGGCTTTTCCTGAGGATTATGTTGTTGCAGAAGATGGCATTTCTAATCCTCCGACGATTACAACAAGCCGTGATGATAAGTGTGAAACTTTCTCACTCGTACAGGAAAGCTTACAGTTAAAAAATTTAGGGCACGAATTAAAATTTGACCCTGCAAAGTCTAGGTGGATTTTTAAAATACTAAAAGGAAATGAAAATAATCCTCTTGTTATATCCACAGTAAACAGAGACGCTTATGACGTCTCTACGGAAAGTGATTTGTTGAATTTGTGCAC
>JAZNWB010000077.1:0-5071 GCA_045593125.1 Congzhengia sp.
ACTCTGTCGTTAGCAATGACAGCGGAAGAGTCTAATTTTTGCGATTTTCCGTTTACTGTGGCGTAATTTTTATTTTTAGCCACAGATATTGTCACAGTTGAGGTTTTTACTGTTGCAGTTGAGTTTTTTTCGTTCCAGTGAATGTCTGCACCGAAAATTTCCCCTAAGTCACGCAGCGAAACCATAGTGGTCTCGTTTTTTAAATATGCGTGGTTGGGACTCTTTACATATTCGCCGTTAACTGTCAGGCAAACAGGGGTGAAAAATTCTGATTTTGCAGATGTCGGAACCAAAAAAGCTCCTAAAACAAATAAAAAAACAAGTATAAGAATTAATTTTTTCATAATTCCTCCCTTGCACCACTCAAATAACATTATACAGGGGGTAGCTACAGATTTCAATACAAAATATATGGTTTTAATTACAAATTTTGACAAAAAAATCAGGAGTTGCTACCTTATTATATATATAACATATAAGGCAATCCCTGATTTTTTTTCAAAAAAAGCTTGACTTATTATTTTAATTATGCTATTATTATAAACTGCATAATAATCTCAAAATGGTATAATATGCTTAAATAGGACTTTTGTCCTCGTGGCATTGGTCGTGACTATTGTCACAAAGGTTTAAATTTTGTATGTAATTTTGTTTCATATACATAACAAACCAAGGTAATCGTGAGATTACAAACAAATTTTTTACGAGGTGGTTGAGTTTATGGTACATCCGATTCAGTTGGGCGCAAACCAGAGAATGAGCTATGCCAAGGTCGATGAAGTTTTGGAAATGCCAAACCTTATCGAAGTTCAGAAGAACTCTTATAACTGGTTTTTAGAGGAAGGATTAAAAGAAGTCCTTCGTGACATCTCCCCCATCACAGACTACACAGGTAATTTAATCCTGGAGTTTATTGACTACAAGCTGGAGAGAAACCGTGCAAAGTACACCGTTGCAGAATGTAGAGAAAGAGACACAAACTACGCTGCACCGTTGAAGGCAAAAGTACGCCTTATCAACAAGGAAACGGGCGAAGTAAAAGAGCAGGAAATCTTCATGGGTGATTTTCCGCTTATGACCGAGCAGGGAACATTCATTATCAATGGTGCTGAACGTGTTATTGTCAGCCAGTTGGTTCGTTCTCCCGGTATTTACTATGCTATGGAGCACGACAAGACAGGTAAAGAGCTGTTCTCATCAACAGTTATTCCTTACCGTGGTGCTTGGCTCGAGTACGAAAACGATATAAATGATGTTCTGTCTGTTCGTATCGACAGAACGAGAAAAATCCCGATAACTGTTTTAATCCGTGCTTTGGGTGTTGAAACAGATGCCCAGATTCTAGACTTATTCGGCGAAACAGAGGCTCTTCTCAACACAATGGAAAAGAGTGCTTCTATCCAGACCACCGACGACGCACTAATTGAAATATACAAAAAGCTCCGTCCCGGCGAGCCTCCCACGGTGGAAAGCTCAAAGAGTCTTCTTTACGGACTTTTGTTTGATGCAAAACGCTACGATCTTGCTGGCGTAGGCAGATATAAATTCAACAAAAAGTTAGCAATCAGCGCACGTATTGCAAATCAAGTGGCTGGTGACGCTATCGTAAATCCTGAAACAGGCGAAATCATAGTTGACGCAGGTGCTTTCATTTCTAAGGAGCAAGCATTAGAAATCGAAGCTGCAGGCGTAAACCGTGTAGTGCTTGACGTTAAGGGATATTCTGTTGTTGTATTCTCCAACAATATGGTAGATCTCTCCAAATACGTTGATTTTGACACAACAGAAATTACACGTGAAAAAGTATCAAAGGGCGTGTTAGACGAAATCTTAGAAAACTTCTCAACTGAAGAAGAAATTAAAGATCAGTTGTTACGCCGTATTGATGAGCTTGTTCCCAAGCACATCATCACAGACGATATTATGGCGTCTATCAACTACCAGATAGGTCTTCTTTACGGCATCGGTACAACAGATGATATCGACCACCTTGGCAACAGAAGACTTCGCTGCGTAGGTGAGTTATTGCAGAACCAGTTCAGAATAGGACTCTCTAGAATGGAAAGAGTTGTACGTGAACGTATGACAATTCAGGATTTAGACATTGTAACACCTCAGGCGTTAATCAACACACGTCCTATCGTTGCTACAATTAAAGAATTCTTTGGTTCATCACAGTTATCACAGTTTATGGACCAGTTAAACCCCTTGGCTGAACTTACACATAAAAGAAGACTTTCAGCATTAGGACCAGGCGGTCTTTCTCGTGACCGCGCGGGCTTCGAAGTTCGAGACGTACACTATTCACACTATTCAAGAATGTGTCCTATCGAAACTCCTGAAGGTCCTAACATTGGTCTTATCAACTCACTTGCAACTTATGCACGTATCAACGAACACGGCTTTATCGAAGCTCCTTACAGAAAGGTAGATAAGGCAACAGGCACAGTTACAGATGAGATTGTTTATATGACAGCAGACGTGGAAGACGAATATATTGTTGCTCAGGCAAATGAACCCATTGATGAAAACGGTCATTTTGTAGAAAGCAAGCATATCGTTCGTTACCGCGATGAATATTTAGAAGTAGAAACCTCAAAGATTGACTACATGGATGTTTCTCCCAAGCAGGTTGTATCAGTAGCTACAGCTATGATTCCCTTCTTAGAAAACGACGACGCCAACCGTGCCTTAATGGGTGCAAACATGCAGCGTCAGGCAGTGCCGCTTCTTCGTACCGATTCACCTATCGTAGGTACAGGTATGGAATATCAGGCAGCACGTGATTCAGGTGTAGTGGTACTTGCACAGGAAGACGGTGTAGTTGAAAAGGTTTCAGCTGATGAAATCGTAATCAAAGAAAAAGGCGGCAACCTCCATAAGTACAAGCTTATTAAGTTTACACGTTCTAACCAGGGTTCATGTATTAACCAGAAACCCATCGTATCAGAAGGCGAAAAGGTGAAGAAGGGTACAATCATTGCCGATGGTCCTTCAACAAACAATGGTGAAATTTCATTAGGACGTAATATACTTATAGGCTTTATGACCTGGGAAGGTTATAACTACGAGGATGCTATGCTCGTTAACGAAAAATTAGTTCGTGACGATATCTTAACATCAATTCATATAGAAGAATACGAGTGTGAAGCAAGAGACACCAAACTCGGTGCAGAAGAAATCACACGTGATATTCCCAATGTTGGCGAAGACGCATTAAAGGACTTAAACGAAAAGGGTATTATCCGTATCGGTGCTGAGGTTCGCTCAGGCGATATACTTGTCGGCAAGGTTACACCTAAGGGCGAAACAGAATTAACAGCAGAAGAAAGACTCCTTCGTGCAATCTTCGGTGAAAAAGCAAGAGAAGTAAGAGACACATCACTCCGTGTACCCCATGGCGAAGCAGGTATTATCGTTGACGTTATCACATTTGATAAAGACAACGGCGATGAATTACCTCCCGGTGTAAACCAACTCGTTCGTTGCTACATCGCACAGAAGCGTAAGATTTCTGTTGGTGACAAGATGGCAGGACGTCACGGTAACAAGGGTGTAGTATCCAGAATCTTACCCGAAGAGGATATGCCTTTCTTACCCGATGGTACACCGCTCGAGATCGTATTAAACCCCTTGGGCGTACCTTCACGTATGAACATCGGACAGGTATTGGAGGTTCACTTAGGTAGAGCTGCCCGTGAGCTTGGCTGGAAGATAGCTACTCCTGTACTTGACGGTGCAACAGAAGACGATATTATGGAAACACTCGTTAAAGCAGGACTTGACACTGACGGCAAGACTGTTTTATACGATGGTAGAACAGGCGAACCCTTTGACAACAGAGTTACAGTTGGTATTATGTATATCTTGAAACTCTGTCACTTGGTTGATGATAAAATCCACGCCCGTTCAACAGGCCCCTACTCACTTGTTACACAGCAGCCTCTGGGTGGTAAAGCTCAGTTCGGCGGTCAGCGTTTCGGTGAAATGGAAGTTTGGGCATTAGAAGCTTATGGTGCAGCCTATACCCTTCAGGAAATCTTAACAGTAAAATCTGACGATATCGTAGGACGTGTTAAGACATATGAAGCAATCGTTAAGGGCGAAAGTGTTCCCAAGGCAGGTATTCCTGAATCATTCAAGGTATTGATTAAGGAACTCCAGAGCTTAGGTCTTGATATGAGAGTATTGGACGAAGAGGGTAACGAAGTGGCCTTAAAGGATTCTTCAGAAGAAGAGGAAGAGGCAAATCTCGGCATGACCGTAAAAGATGACAAGGCGTTTATTGACTTAGGTGAGGATGATGCAGACGATGCAGAGCTTGCCGCAGCAGAAGATGAGGACGATGGGGAAATTGACGACTCATTATTCTCAGAGGATGCCTTCGACGACGAGTTTGACGATTTTGACGAAGATGAAGATTCAGAATTCTTCGACGATGAAACAGACTTGCTTTAATCAATAACCCCTTACAAAATTCTTTTAAATGGAGATGAGTCGATTGTCAGAAAATACATTTGATGCTATAAAAATAGGCATAGCCTCTCCCGATATGATCAGAAGCTGGTCAAGAGGCGAGGTAAAAAAGCCTGAAACAATAAACTACAGAACCTTAAAGCCTGAACGCGACGGTCTTTTCTGCGAGCGTATTTTCGGACCTACAAAGGACTGGGAATGTCATTGCGGAAAATACAAGCGTATCCGCCACAAGGGTATTGTCTGCGACCGTTGCGGCGTAGAGGTTACACGTGCACGTGTTCGTCGTGAGCGTATGGGACACATTGAGCTTGCAGCTCCCGTGTCACACATCTGGTACTTCAAGGGTATTCCCTCAAGAATGGGTTTACTCCTTGATATGACCCCCAGAATGTTAGAAAAAGTTTTATACTTTGCTTCATACGTTGTAATCGAACCCGGTTCACGTACAGAACTTGAGAAAAAGCAGATACTCTCAGAGCAAGAATACAGAGAATACTGCGAAAAATACGGTGACCGTTTCCGTGCGGGAATGGGCGCTGAAGCAATCAAGGAATTGCTTGCTGAAATTAACTTAGAAGAGTTATCTAAGGAA
>JAZNWB010000078.1:0-4464 GCA_045593125.1 Congzhengia sp.
GCCGATTTTGAGGATTTTTCAGGACCAAACACTCTTGTCATAACTATAACTGCCAGAATGGGCACAAAGATTGCCATAATTCCGTGTGCCGCCGCGGTATAAAATGTAACGCCTTCTAAAAAATTTCCACTCGCCTTTTCTACCACCTGTGATACTGCCACGGCAACAGGCGTTCCCACTGCACCAAATGATACCGCAGAAGAGTCACAAATCAAAGACACCACTGCCGCAGCCAGCGGAGGGAAACCAAGGCTTACCAAGAGAGGTGCTGCCAACGCCGCAGGGGTTCCGAAACCCGCAGCACCCTCAATAAACGAGCCAAACATAAAGCTAATAATTATCGCCTGAATTCTGTGGTCAGGAGAAATCTTAGTAAATCCGTGATTAATTGAATCCATGCCCCCTGAATACTTTTGGGTATTCATAATCAGGATTGCACCAAAAATCACGAACAAAACCTCAATGGAGGAAAGTATTCCGTATAGCGTAGCAGAGAATACCGCAACAATGGGCATTTTCCACACAAAAATTCCTAAGAGTGCTGAAATCAAATATGCTATGGGCAGAACGATTTTTGCAGGCTTTGAAAAAACCGTCATCAAGACCACGCTTACAAGTATAGGCAAAAACGCAAGTAATGCATACATAAAAAGAACTCCTTTTTGCCCTACAAAAAGGAGTTCTTTTTATAAGGCTCATATTTTTATTAGTATGAGCCAAAAAGTGTTATTTAATTAAGTTTTCAATAGATTTTGCCATTTCCTCTAATTGTGCCGCCTCTAAATTCTCAACAGCACCCTTATCGCAAGCAGCAGCAAATTCAGGATTAATAGGAAGTTTTGCTACATTTTCGATGCCATATCGTGCTGCAATTTCCTCAATTTTGCTTTCTCCAAAAATTGCGTGCACTTTGCCACAATCAGGACACTCAAAATATGACATATTCTCAACAATACCAAGGACAGGCACACTCATAAGCTGTGCCATTTTTACTGCCTTTGCCACAATCATTGACACCAAATCCTGAGGAGAGGTTACAACGATAATGCCGTCTAACGGCAATGACTGAAATACAGTAAGCGGAACATCACCTGTCCCTGGAGGCATATCAACAAACATAAAGTCAACCTCGCCCCAGATAACATCTGTCCAGAACTGCTTGACTGTTCCTGCAATAACAGGTCCACGCCATACAACAGGGTCTGTGTCGTTTTCAAGCAATAAATTTATGGACATAACGTCTATGCCCGACTTTGTTTTTACAGGAATTATTCCGTCGTCTGTGGCATACGCTTTTTCTGTTATACCAAAAGCCTTGGGAATTGAGGGGCCTGTAACGTCTGCATCTAAAATTGCGGTTTTGTAACCGTGACGGCGGGCCAGCACTGCCAACTGTGACGTAACAGATGATTTTCCTACGCCGCCTTTGCCGCTTACAATACCGATTACCTTTTTAATCTCAGAAAGCTTGTTCTGTGGTTCGCGGAAATCTTCTTTTCTTGAAGAACAATTCTCCCCGCAAGAAGAACAATCGTGTGTACATTCGCTCATTGGTTTTCTCCTTCTATGACTTTATAAAATTCTTCTAATGCCTGTTTATTTGATGGCATTTCTCTGTCTAAATTTTTAATCTGCATTATAATATTGGGATTTTCCATCATATAACGAAGTCCTGTGTATAGAGCCTCGTCTGTATTTTCTGTGACTATTCCCATATTCTTATCCGTTACAAGCTCTTGGGTGGATGTGGTTTTTGTTGCAACAATGGGAATTCTGAAATATTCCGCCTCACCAAAAACCATTGGTGCCGCTTCGTGGTACGAGGGAACTAAGAGCATGTCCGCATTTACATAATACCTGTACGGATTATCTGTATCTCCATATAGTATCACATTTCTGGACATATTATATTCTTCAACTTTTGCTGCAAGCTCCTGTATTCCGTCTCCGCCGCCAACAACATGCCAGCAGAATTTAAAGCCTTCTTCTTTTAGTCTGTAAAGAGCGTCTAAAGCCCTTAAATGACCCTTTTCTTTGGATATACGTGCAACAGTCAAAATGTTTATGACATTTTGCGGATATTTTACAGTGTCTATTGCCGAAAGTTCTGCCATCTTGTAAAAATCCTGACAGTTGTGCAAAATATATGTTTTGTCACTACACTCGGGAACACGGGATAAAAACACGTCACGTACGCCCTCTGACACTGCACAAACCTTGTCAAAATGCTGATATATTTCACTTGAATATATGGTGTCTATTCCACACAGTGAATAGTCGCAATGAAGCACAGTTGCCTTAATCTTTGCCTCAACCTTAGAGAGCACAAATTCATTCATTCCGCCGTATAAGCTGTGATTTACTCCCGACTGGCTAAATGAAATTGCCGCATCATATCCTGTGAGTTTCTTTTCAAACAAAAATACCAAATCATATGCAAGGTAGTCTGCAATCAGCTTTGTTATTCCCCCTAAAATAAGACGTACAAAGCCTAAAATCTTGCTTTCTTTTTCAATTGTTTTCTGATTTGTCGTAAGAAGACGCAACCCTTTTGATGCAGGTAAAATGTTTATATTATCAGGCAACTTTTGTGCATCATCTGTGTCAAATACGAGCACATCTATATCTAAATTGGGATTGTCCTTTATTTCGTTTATTAAATTTATAAATGCTGATGCAATACCACCGATTTTCAAGTGCGGCATTACAAATAATATTTTTTTACTCATTGCTTTTTCCTTCTCTGTAAGGAATACCTTTTTTGTATCCCTTTATTCCTTTTTTCATAAAACCGTATGCTCTCATAAGCCCAATATTGTTTTCTTTATATATACGAGGATGTCTTAACAAATCCTGTAAGCATAAAAAAGAAGCAAAAGGCTTTGACAATGCACAGAAAAGTGCTCCCTTATCATACAGGTATTTTTCGTTATAACCGCAAAACCATGTGGATTCATTTTCAGGGATTTTTGCAATTACACCGTGATGTGTATAGACCTTCATTTTTTTCTTTATCATATCTGACATAAAAATCGAGTCTTCTCCTGAAGAATACGGCGCACCCCCGCCAAATTCTTCAGAAAAGACGAGATTATTTCTTTTGACAGAATCAAGTTTTACAGCAATGCGAACCGCCCCGTAATTGAAGCAATTATGTATTCTTACCCTTTTCATCTTTAAATTTGTCCTTCTTAACATATCCTTCCCTATTGTTTCCACATTAAAAACAATAGCATCAACATCTGGCTTTTGTGAAAAAGCATCTAAAATTATCTTCTCGTATCCATCAATATATATTACATCATCATCTGCAAAAAGGCATATTTCTCCCGTTGCATTTTCTAGTGCAATATTACGGTTTTTTCCTACACCGCGGGTTTTGGTTGTAATTACTTTCGCAGTAATATCAGGGGTTTTCATTTCCCAAACATAATCACCCTGTGCTTGATTTGCAAATAGCACATCCGTCTGTATATTCATTTGTTTAATTTTCGAAAAATCCTTCTGGTGCATTGTTGCACACAAAACCTGTAACTTTCCCATCTTTATCCACCATCATAAATTTATATAATTGGTATAATCTTTTTCCACGTCATAAATATATGCATGGACCGCAGCTTTTTGTTGCTCTTCGGATGGAAGTTTCATATAATTTCCATACCTGTAAGCAAGGTAATCTTTGATTTTCGCAGGGCAATACAGCTTATGGCCCTCAAAATCAATTTCTTCTACCGTGTCAAAAAACTCCGCACCAAAAATACCACTTCTGAATTTAGCAGGAGTTATAAAATAGCACCAGTCATAATTTTTTGTTAAATTATCATACTTGTAAATTGATTTGTAACACCAGTTCGCCAATAATTTGTTAGGCAAAACCTTTAAAAAATTCAGTACTAAACTCTGTGCCTTGCTCTTCGGTTTCCAATTTCTTTGCGACAATCCGTATAAAGTCACATACTTTGACTGTAAATAAACTAAATGCTGAATGAACTCGTTCTTAGGAACCTTATGTAAAATCATAATGTCAACATATATTCCGTGGTGCATTTTTCTATCTTTAAAATGCTCCTCTATAAATGTTGTACCATTCATTCTTACTTTGGCGTACTCAAGATATTTTTCTGTAGTTCTCCACTCCTGGATAACAAACTTGTCCTGCGTGTTTTCATTAAAAACCTTTTTAAACTTTTTATATTCAGCGGGAGTCATAAAGATATCCAAATCATCGTCCCACGGAATAAAACCGCCGTGACGCACAGCACCTAAAGCTGTTCCACCCATAATACAGTAAGTTATGTTGTTTTCACGGCATATTTTATCTATAAAAAGCATCGTTTCAAGTATTTTATTCTGAACATCACGCACATTCTGCTTTGTCATAATTACCTCATATCTTTTTTGTAATAAAATAAAACTTTTCCATAATTTTATTTATACCCGGAATTTTATAAGCAATTTTAGCAC
>JAZNWB010000079.1:0-3114 GCA_045593125.1 Congzhengia sp.
AACGTTCGTCCTGATGCAGGTGCACTTATCTCTGCTGAGGATAAAGGCGTAGATATCAGATTATACCGTGTAATTTATACTGCTATCGAAGAAATCGAAGCAGCTATGAAGGGTATGCTTGACCCCACCTACAAAGAAGAAGTCACAGGTCACGCTGAAATCCGTCAGACCTTCAAGGTATCGGGTGTTGGTACTATTGCAGGTTGTTACGTTACCGATGGTACCATCACAAGAAATACACAAGTTCGTATTGTTCGTGACGGTATTATTGTTCACGAGGGCGAGCTTGCGTCATTAAAGCGTTTCAAGGATGACGTAAAGGAAGTTAACTCAGGGTATGAGTGTGGTCTTTCTATTGAAAGATTCAACGACATCAAGGAAGGCGACGTAGTTGAAGGCTTCCGAATGGTAGAAGTTGAAAGATAAAAGGAGTACAATATGGCAACAAACCGTATTAACAGAATAAATGAAGAGGTAAGACGGGAGCTTTCTGATATTTTAAGAGAGTTAAAAGACCCCAGAATTCCCGTGATGACCAGCGTGGTGTCAGTGTCGGTAACTCAGGATCTGAGATATGCCACAGTTTATATAAGTGTATTTGGAGACGAAGGAGTTAAGAAAAATGCACTCTCAGCACTTAAAAATTCGCAGGGTTACGTACGCCGTGAATTAGGTCACAGACTAAATCTTCGTTATACCCCCGAAATTATTTATAAAGCAGACGACTCGATTGAGCATGGTGCAAGGATTAATGAGCTTTTAAAGGGAGGCAAATAATGCTTAAAAAAATTGCCAAAAGGTTAAAGGCAGCAGAACATATTGCAATTTTTACCCATCTGAATCCCGACGGGGATGCTTTGGGTTCCTCCTTTGCGGTAAAATATGCCCTTGAGTCAATAGGAAAACGTGCAACAATTTATCTTGAAAAAGCTATGCCTGAGAAATTCAACTTTCTGGGCACGGATTACGAATTGGCAGACGAAAATACAGTGAGCAACGCAGATTGTGCTATTGTACTGGACTGCGGAGAGTATTCAAGGTTAGGAAATACGGCAGAAACCTGTAAGAAAATTCCCGAACTTTTGTGCGTTGACCATCATAAAACAGGAGAAACATTTGGTAAATTATATTATAACGAACCCGAGGCTGCAGCAACGGCACAGATTGTGTTTAAGCTGGTGAATCTGATTACAAAAAATGTTCCCCAAAAGGCGTATGAGGCAATCTATACGGGAATGTCTACTGATACAGGTCATTTTAAGTTTTCAAACGTAAGTCCTGAAACATTCAGAATTGCAGCCAAAGTTTTGGAAAGTGGAATAAATCACCGTAAGATTACAACTATCATTTATGACACAGTAAAACGTGAAAAAATGATATTTTTAGGTGCAGCAACAGAACGAGTGCAGTTTTTTCACGATGGAAAGATAGCACTTCTTGACTGCCCGGGTGAATTTTTGAAAGAATATGGTCTTACCTATGACGATGTTGATGAGCTTCCCAATATTCCTTTAAATTTAGAGGGGGTTTTAGTGTCTGTTTTAGTAAAAGATCGTGACGAAAATTCAAAACGAGTAAGTTTTAGGACAAAAGATGTAATCGACGTGTCAGAGGTCGCACAAAGTTTTGGAGGCGGCGGACATAAGTCTGCAGCAGCCTGTGTTATATCCGGTAACATAAGTAAAAAGATTGATGAAATAATCGGCGTTATAGCTGACAAAATATCTGTACTTTAATTTTGAAAGAGAGAACCTAGTATGTCAATAGTAAAAAAAGCAGATATATTAATACCGAAAAACTGCGACCTTAAAAAATGGAGCGTAGTGGCATGTGACCAGTATACATCGCAGATTGACTATTGGGATCGTGTTACGGATTTTGTTGGAGATTGTCCGAGTACACTTAATTTGGTATATCCTGAGGCGTATCTGAGTCAGGGTGACGCAAGAATTGTAAAAATTAATTCAACAATGCAGGAGTATCTGGATAGAGGTGTATTTAAAACTTGTAAAAATTGCCTTATCTATGCAGAACGCACTATGTCAGGTGAAAGAGTTCGACGTGGCGTTGTTGCGGCAATTGACTTAGAAGTGTATGATTTTAATAAGGGTTCAAAAAGTGCAATTCGTGCAACTGAAGGAACTGTTTTAGAAAGAATTCCGCCACGAGTTAAAATCAGAGAAAATGCTTTACTTGAGCTTCCTCACGTTATTTTATTGGTTGATGATAAGTCATGTTCTTTGATTGAAAATGTAAAATGCGGCGAAAAGCTTTACGATTTTGAACTTATGGAAAATGGCGGTCACCTTGCAGGCTGGATTGTAGATGACGCAGATGATTTTTTGGTGGCAATTGATAAGTTTTCAAAAGATGCGGCGGACGGACTTGTATTTGCAGTGGGCGACGGTAATCACTCTTTAGCCACAGCTAAAACCTGTTGGGAAAATATAAAGCCAACATTGAGTGACGAAGAAAAAGAAACACACCCCGCACGCTTCTGTCTTGTTGAGATTGAAAATATTCATGATGAGGTTTTAGAATTTGAACCAATTCACAGAGTAATTTTTGGAGTTTCTGAAGAGGAATTTTTGGAAAAAATAAAAAAAGATCTTGATTGTGGAGAATATTGCGAAGATAGTCAGCATGTCGTATTTGTAAATAACGGCGAAAAGACTGATTTATATATAAGAAAAAAATCAAGTCCCATAGAAGTTGGCACAGTACAGAATTATCTTGATTACATAAACTGTGAGGTTGATTACATACACGGAGAAGATGTAGTTTGTGAGCTTTCTAAAAAGAAGGGTGCAGTTGGAATTTTACTTCCTGTGCCTGAAAAAAGCAGTTTGTTTAAAACAGTAATCAAAGATGGTGCTCTCCCAAGAAAAACATTCTCTATGGGTGAGGCACACGAAAAACGTTTCTATATGGAAGCGAAAAGAATTGTAAAATAGTATAAAATGGTGAAAAAATATGTTTGAAAAAGGTCTTAAAACAGTAGATTTGTATACAGACGGCGCATGTTCGGGCAATCCCGGTCCGGGTGGCTATGGCTATATTTTAAGCTTTAATGGCCACGAAAAAGAGGGTTCTTGTGGCTTTTCGCTTACCACC
>JAZNWB010000080.1:0-3398 GCA_045593125.1 Congzhengia sp.
ACTTGTCAGCGGACCTGTCGCAACAATTACAATTTCATCGTCAGGAATTTTTGTGATTTCTTCCTCTACTACTGTTATGTACGGATTTTCTCTTATTTTATCTGTCATCATCTGGGCAAACCCAATTCTGTCCACCGCCAATGCCCCACCTGCAGGAACACGTGTAGCATCTGCACACTCAGTAACTAAAGAACCCAAAAGACGCATTTCTGCCTTTAAGAGTCCTGCCCCGTTTTCCAAAGTGTCAGCCCGCAGAGAATTAGAACACACAAGCTCACCCAACAAATCGAGTTGATGTGCTGGAGTCTTTTTTGTGGGCTTCATTTCATAAAGTGTAACATTTATTTTATTTTTTGCAAGTTGCCAAGCCGCCTCGCATCCTGCAAGACCGCCACCTATTACTGTTGCTTTCATTTTTCTTTCCTTACTGCTCTGTATTTTTCTATCATTTTAATCGGGTTATAGGCACGCTTTGCATAGCGCATACCCTCGACTCCCATATCTTCTTCTCTGTTTATATATTTGTAATCTGCCCACTCATTTTTGCAAAAATCACGGTTTATTACATTAAATGCACCACGGTAACTCGTATCTGCAAATTCCATGGGCACGTGTGCCATATCATCTGTTATGGCCTCGCCACCTGTAAAGGCAACCAGCTTTCCATCCACTCGAATTCCTGCACAGGTCACACCTAGCTTGTCTATGTTTTCCAAAAACAAAAGTGTTGCCTTTTTAGAATGTCCTGTATCGTGATTTTTTTGCCCTGCTTCCCATTTAAAGAAAAGCTCCTTGATTTCATCAATGTCATCAATAGTCAGGCGTTCATAGGTGTATTCGTAATTTTTCAAAAATGCATTTAAATGATTTCTCTTCTGTTGAAATTTATTTCCTTTAAGATTTATCAATTCTTCTGTTAAGTAAACATAGTCTGCATTGTTTTCATCTGCAACAATTTCAAACTCATCAGGAAAAACCTCTGAAAGCTCCCTTGCTTCTTTCTCACTCATAAGCACAAAAGAGGGATTTTCCATAAAATTATAGGCCTTTTTAAGTGCTGATATTTTATCTCCGGTTCCGTATGGGTATGTGCACATACAACCATTATTACCACAAAAAACCAAAATCATACAATCATCAACAATATCATACCTTATACGACCGTCAAATGACCATATATAAAGTGTAGTAAAGCTCAAAGTAGAGTTTTCCTGCTTACCTATATATTTTAAAAATAGTTCTTTATCATCTAAAGTTATTTCTTTTAATTCTAGCATATTTTTCCTCAGATTTTATAAGCTGCTAGCAGGCAGTTTATTTCTTCATAGTATTTTTTTCGGTCAAGCTGCACATTATGGAATTTCTCAAATGCCAGTATCCCCTGCATAATAAGCATACCTAAACCATTTATTATTTTTGCATTTTTCTTTTCGGACTCTTTTAAAAAAACTGTTTTACGCGGGTTATATATAAGGTCACAGCAAACTGTGTTCTCATCTATAATATCCATAAAATCACAAGGATTTTTATCCTCATAAGGATGCATGCCCAAAGGTGTGGTATTTATTATAATATCATATTTTTTAGTTTTATCCATTTCGGAATAAAACTCAGCTTCACTATATTTTTTAACCATTTCACCGATAATATGTATTTTTTCTTTGGTTCTCGCAGTTATCGAAATTGATTTAGCTCCATACTCTGCCAGTTTATAGCAAACACCTCTTGCAGCACCGCCTGCACCAATAATTAAAATACTTTTACCCTTTATTTCGCAATTTTCCATAAGCAATGAAATGCAAAATCCATCCCCATCTGTGTTATAGCCTGTCCATTTACCGTTGCGGTTTACAATGGTATTTACAGAATTCATTTGGTACGCATCGTCTAAAACTTCATCAAGTTCTTTCATAATTTCAATTTTATGAGGTGCGGTGATGTTAAATCCACAGGCAGATGATTTTTTGAAATTTTCCATCACTATGCCAAGTTCTTCAGGCTTCACATCGAACAGTTCATAAGACATATCTATACCCAGACTCTTCGCCATAAAGGCGTGCATTTCAGGAGACAGAGAATGCTCCACAGGTGTACCTATTATACCAAAAAGTCTTGATTCGTTTTTTGTTTTAATCATAAATCTTCACCCATAATTTATTTTGCAGGTGCAATGTAGCTTACAACCTTACCCACAAAAAATACAATGCTGTTTGATTTATCTATTGCAAGTCTCTTCCCCGCTGCTTTGCCGCCGATGGTGAGAGCTGCAACAAGTGCAGTCATAACCACAGTAAGTGCGAAGCTGGTAATATTTATCCCTGATGAAATTATCATAGCAACAATAACCGTTGTGGCACTACCTGAAATAATACCTACGATATCACCGATAACGTCATTGCAAAAAGATCCTACACGGTCAGCATTTCTTATTAATCTTACTGCTTCTTTAGCACCTCTGATTTTCTGTGATGATAAAGAATGAAACGGTGTTTCATTAGCAGATGTCACCGCAACACCAATAATATCGAACAAAATACCTATCAAAACAAAGGTTATTAAAATAACAAAAGCCATGGCAAGATTAACCTTACTCATAAGACCCGCCTGTATCATCTGAAGTATGGATGAAATAACAAAGGTCAAAAGAATAACGGTAACAACCCACCTACGGCCTCTTTTTTCTTTTTCTTTTTTCTTGTTTACGCTTCGCTTGTCCCTACTATCGTCAGACAATTTTAGCACCAACCTTTTTTAGTAAATTAAAATAAAAAATAGGTGGTAATACTACGGGTAAATTTTGCGGTTTAGGTCCGGTAGGATTTCCCGATAAGCTACTGAAATGTCGCCAAATCAGCAGTTTCCTTTTAAAGCCTATCCTGTACGGTTTCCCAATACAGAACCGAATCGCCACTTAAATCCACACTACAATCCCCGCGGCATCTCAAAAGAACAGCCTAGAGGTTTTCCCAAACAGTCACGCTTGCTCTTATCCTCTTTTGCAGTCATGGTTTCAAGAAGCAATAACCATAAAGCTTTGGCCGAAGCATTATGGTTTTATCAACTATCCTCCATAACCACTCAAGGCAGGCTACGCTGCCCACAGCACTCATGTAAAAATTTCACAATCGCACCAAGAGACAGGTTTAACCCTGTTTCGTACCTTAGTAAGTCCTCTTAAATGTTTTTTCGAAAAGCAGATAAAGCACAATAACAGGTCTCCACGGAAAAGGGGTCATCGTTTGCATGCCATTGCAATGTGCCCCTAAACCTTAACTTCCAGCACCAACCCCCGACTGGCATCGAAAGCAAGCACCAGAAACTTCATCGATGTGCCCTTTAACGGCTTTTTAGGTCCGTCCTGGGAACAAGCAGATCTGACTAGGATACTGCACCACCTA
>JAZNWB010000081.1:0-4381 GCA_045593125.1 Congzhengia sp.
TTCTTTTTTGTTTAGATTTTCTCTCGCTCTTGTTTATGTTGTTGTTCTATGGTATAATCAATTTATCCAAAATAAATTTAAAGGAGTTTTTTTATATGGATAAAATACCTTTTCCGCCCACTGTACCTAACATAGACTTTAGCGAAATTAAAGACGATAAAATTCCGTACAAAATTATCAAAGAACATCGCAAGGCAAGCAGACAATACAAGCGAAAAAACAGAATAACAAAATTTAATAAATGGTTTAGAGATAATATTCTTGAGATAGCCGCTATTGTTATTTCAATAATTGCGCTATTAAAGCAATAAGTGCTATAAACAAAGAAATCACACTCATCCATTTTTCTTTTAAAAACTTTTTCATTATACTTTTCTCTCCTTTCTACACTTTAAACGCAACGTTTTTATTTTTATGTGTTTTTTTAACTTCTTGATTACTCGCGTTAATTGTGATATGCTTAATATGTGACGTTAGCAAACCCTGCAGCAAAGGAGGTGAATGCTATTAATACATTCGAAGCAGCAATAGAAATTACATTGAAAGCAATCGAACATGATAAAATTCCTCTGATGAAAGCTCACCATTCTGATAGTGCGGCAATTAATGAAGCAAATGAGTTTAACTCTGAACAAATTAGCAAGTTCTGTATTTCTATCCTCAATGCGTTAAATGGAAAGTAATGCATGAATAAATAGATTAATGTTTTCTCTTAGTTGTTCAACGTCACATTCTTCGGACTTCTCTGCGAGCAGCGCCAGCTGTTCGTAGAGAAGTTCTTTAACATCTGAATGATTTTCCGGTATTTTTTCATCTTCATTTCTCCTTTCTACGCTTTAAGCGTAATTTTGGGTCAAAAAAATAATTTCATCATAACATACATCATACGCACTTTCTATCTTTTTTATCTGATTTGCATTAGGATAGCTTTTTCCTTTTTCCCAATTTCCTATGGTAAACTTTGATACTCCGAGCTTTTTGGCTGCTTGTTCTTGCGTAAAGCCTTTATTGGTTCTAGCGGCTTTTAAGGTAATTGCCATCATCCTCACCTCCTTGTGTTAAATTTATTATATTACGCTTAAAGCGTTTTGTCAACCCCGAAAGTGTAATTTTTTAAAATTTATGTTGACAATTTTGCATTTTAAGTGTAAAATGCTATTAGAAAGAGGTGCTGTTTATGAGTGATTTAGGTAATAAAGATGTTTTTGCTAGGAATCTAAGCTATTATCTTAGGTTATTTAATAAAGAAAGAGCTCAGATATGCAAAGATTTAAACATAAAATATTCAACCTTTTCCGAGTGGGCAAACGGTAAAAAATATCCTCGCATTGACAAAATAGAATTGTTAGCGAATTATTTTGGAATTTTAAAATCAGATTTAATAGAAGATAGAACCAAGGACGAACTAGTTCGTTACAATCCAGTTGTGCACCGCATACCTGTTTTAGGTTTTATTTCTGCCGGACTTCCTTTATATGCAGAAGACCACATTGAAAGTTATACGTATACAGAACGTAATGGCGGTGCTGAATACTTTGCTCTAAAGGTAAAAGGCGATTCCATGTCAGCTGCACAAATCAACGAAGGAAATATAGTCATAGTTCGCAAACAAGAAAATGTTGAGAATGGTGAAATAGCAGTCGTGCGTGTTGAGCGCGAAGACGCAACTATCAAACGATTTAAAAGAGATGGGGATATTGTTCAGCTCATACCACAATCATTTAATCCGAAACACCAAATACAAATATATGACCTTAAAAATACATCTATTGATGTGCTAGGTAAAGTTATGGAATGTAAAATAGAGTTTTAATTTTATGTAAGATAATTCAATATTATACACAAAAAGTGAATAAATTATTGACAAAAGCATAAGATAGTGATAGAATGAGTATAACAAAGCTCCTTGCGAGCAACAATTTATGACAACGCCCTTTGCGGGCAATACTCATTTAAGCACCTTGCTTTTGCAAGGTGCTTTTTGCTTATAATAAAATTAAAAGCCCTCAGGCTCCGTCTCTCCTCTCATAGCGAGGCAACGTACTGCCGAGGGCGCAATTAAAACCCGAACAATTCATTTATATGCCGCGCGTCGGAACGCGGTAAGATTGCAATCTGCCCCGAGGACTGTGCACATAAGTATTATAGCATGTTAACCACCATTTTGTCAAGTTTAGCAAAATGGCTGCACATAAAAAGCTCTGCATCTGCGCCAACAGATGCAGAGCGAGAAATAAGGGTGCATATGATATACACCTAAAGCTAGTTTAAGTATATCACAACACCCTTATTTCGTCAACTTAAAAAACGAAAAAAGGAGTGTTTTTTCAATGCGAGGAGTAATTTATGCACGTTATTCGTGCGACAAACAAACCGAGCAATCAATCGAAGGTCAGATAAGGGAATGTATGGAATATGCTCGCCAGCACGATATAACAATTGTGGGCGAATATATTGACCGCGCCATCAGCGGCACAAGCGACAACCGCGAGGAATTTCAGCGAATGGTATCTGATAGCTCTAAAGGCTATTTTGATGCCGTTATAACATATAAGACTGACCGTATCGCGCGTAACCGTTACGACAGCGCATGGTATAAGCGCATTCTTCGTAACAACGGTGTTAAACTACATTATGCAAAAGAGGCTATCCCCGACGGCCCCGAAGGTATTATATTAGAATCTCTTTTAGAAGGTATGGCAGAATACTACTCTGCCGAACTTTCGCAAAAAGTAAATCGCGGTATGCGTGAAACAGCTCGCAAATGCAAAGTAACCGGCAAGCCACCTTTAGGCTATAAATCTGACGAAGATAATAACTATATAATTGACGAATCGGCAAAGGCGATTGTGCAGACCGTATTTAATATGTACGATAAAGGCATCGGCTCTGCAGAAATTTGCGCGCATTTAAACAGTCTGGGCGCAAAAACCGCTTACGGCAAACCTTTTAGGTCGTCAAGCATAAATGCGATTTTAAATAACGAAAGATATACCGGTGTATACCAATATGCCGAAATAAGAATAGAGGGCGGTCTTCCGCAAATAATTGAAAAAGAACAGTTTGAACGTGTACAGAAAATGCTTGCCGCAAAAAAACAAGCTCCGGCACGCGGTAGGAAGATGGAATACTTTTTATCAGGTAAGCTGTACTGTGGAGAATGCGGTTCGGGTATGCGCGGGGATTCTGGAAAAGGCCGCGCAGGTACTAAATATTATTATTACACCTGCGTAAATCATAAGAAAAATAAAACCTGCAGCAAAAAGAATGTTTCTAAGGATTGGCTTGAAAATTTAGTAGTGTCCGAAACTGTACGAAATATATTAAATCCGGAACAAATTGAAATTATTGCAAAACAATGTGCTGCGCTCAACAAAAAAGAGCGCACCGAAAATACAGAGCTTAAAATGCTTAATAAACGTCTAGAGGACACTCAAAAAGCGATAGAAAATTTAATGAATGCAATCGAGCAAGGAATAATTACTCCTAAAACAAAAGAGCGACTTCTTCAGCTTGAGCAGGACGAGGCGCAAATAAAATATGAGATTGAAAACTGTTCTGCAGAAGTACCTCAACTGACAGAGACGCACATTAAATATATGCTGTCGCAGTTTGTACGTGATGAGCATGTGCCTGATGAAGAATATAGCAAAGATATTATTGACTGCTTTATACATTCAGTTTATCTTTTCGAGGATAAAATATGTATTGCATATAATTTAACAGAAGGAAATGAAATGAAAAAAACCGACCTAGAATTCGCGCGCCTGCGCGAGTTCTACGGTTCGGCTTTTCATAATGTTGGCTCCCCAGGTTGGACTCGAACCAACGACAACGCGATTAACAGTCGCGGGCTCTGCCGAATGATTACATTTAGTCCTAAAATAACCAACATGAGTAAGCCATATATTTCTACTCTATATTCAATTTAATTTACCTATATTTTATCACACGTTTTTTCATATTGCAATACTTTTTTCTTCGTCTGCAAAAAACTGACTGTAACTTACGTTAAATTCTATGTCAATTTCATAACCACTTTTAACTCTTATCGCTTTAATGAGATGACAGATTATCATTTTCTTTTGTTCATTTGTTGCATAATCAAACTCCTCTGCCCAGCTTTTAAACTGACTGTAATGATAGTCTAAATTTTTAAGAATTTCATTTTTCTCTTCAAGCTTTTTATCACACTCATTCAGTTCAACATCTATTTTTCTGATTTCTTCCTCCGTTGACTGTATAGACATTGTAAGTATCTCAGTAGAAAAAGAGCTTTCTCCACTTATGCTTTTTCCAACTTCAACAGACAGTTCCTTTAACCTTCTCTGCATTTTCTCTTTTTCTTCATTTAACTTTTTCTTATTTCTTCTCTTATCCG
>JAZNWB010000082.1:0-2395 GCA_045593125.1 Congzhengia sp.
GCAGTTTTGGAATATAATATTTTGTATTAATAAGTATAAGAGGGAAAATATGGTTTATAATAACATTTTAGAAGCAATGGGAAATACTCCCTTGATAAAACTAAATCATTTGTCCGATGGAAATATGGCTGCCATCTATGTTAAGTTTGAAGGCTTAAACGTAGGTGGCGCAATAAAAACCCGCACAGCCTACAACATGATTTTAGACGCAGAGTCTAAAGGACTTCTTACTCCTGATACAATTATTGTAGAGCCTACAAGTGGCAATCAAGGCATCGGTCTTGCTCTGGTTGGTGCAGTAAAAGGATATAAGGTAAAAATCATTATGCCTGACTCTGTAAGTGAAGAAAGAAGAAAATTAGTTTCTCACTATGGAGCAGAGGTTATTTTAGTGCACGACGCGGGAAATATTGGTGCTTGCATTGAGGAGTGCCTGAATTTAGCTCTTAAAATGAAAACAGAAAATCCTAATGTGTTTGTACCACAGCAGTTTGAAAACCCTGCAAACCCTGAAATTCAACAAAAATCCACTGCTCAAGAAATTTTGCGTGATGTCAATGGTCCTATTCATGGATTTTGTTCAGGCATAGGCACAGGTGGCACAATCACAGGCATAGGAGAAGCATTAAAGGTAGCAAACCCCGACATGACAATCTGGGCGATTGAGCCTGAGGATGCAGCAATTCTATCCGGCGGTTTAATTGGTACACATATTCAGATGGGAATAGGCGATGGCATTATCCCTGAAATTTTAAATTGTGACATTTACGACGACATCTGCATAGTAACAGACGAAGAAGCTCTGCATACTGCAAAAGAGCTTGCTTCTAAAGAAGGTATTATGTGCGGAATTTCATCAGGTACAAATGTCGCAGCAGCAATTAAGCTTGCAAAAAAATTAGGTCGTGGCAAAACAGTTGTGACGGTTCTTCCCGACACTGCTGAGCGCTATTTCTCCACACCACTTTTTGAATAATATAAATTTTATATACTAATGAAATTGGAGGACAAAAATATGGATTCAAACAAACGTCCCGAAACAATGGAGCGTATCACTACAAAGGCATTGGCAGACGCATTTATCGCAGAGCAGATTGAAGCTATCCGTGATCAGGTAGGTGACAAAAAAGTTTTACTCGCCCTCTCCGGCGGTGTAGACTCATCAGTAGTTGCAGCACTTTTAATCAAGGCTATCGGTAAGCAATTAGTTTGCGTGCACGTTAACCACGGTTTAATGCGTAAGGGCGAAAGTGAACAGGTTATTGAGGTTTTCAAAAACCAGCTTGACGCAAATCTTATCTATGTCGATGCGACAGATAGATTCCTAGATTTATTAGCAGGAGTAGCTGAACCTGAAAAGAAAAGAAAAATTATCGGCAACGAGTTTATCAAGGTTTTTGACGAGGAAGCAGCAAAACTTACAGACATCAAATTCCTGGCTCAGGGTACGATATACCCGGACATTTTAGAAAGCAAGGGCGTAAAAGCTCACCATAACGTAGGCGGCTTGCCTGAAGATATGGAAATGGAACTTGTAGAGCCTGTAAAGCTTCTCTATAAGGACGAAGTGAGAATGGTAGGTTCTGCTCTAGGTTTACCTGATGAAATGGTTTATCGTCAACCCTTCCCGGGACCCGGTCTCGGCGTTCGTTGTCTAGGTGCTATCACACGCGACAGACTCCATGCACTCCGTGAGGCTGACGCTATTCTTCGTGAAGAATTTGCAAAAAATGGTCTTGCTGACAAGGTATGGCAGTACTTTGTTGCAGTACCTGATTTTAAGAGTGTTGGTGTAAGAGATGATATGAGATACGAAGGTTGGCCTGCAATCATCCGTGCGGTAAATACCGTGGATGCTATGACAGCTACAATTGAAGAAATCCCGTACTCACTTCTCCATCACATCACGTACAGAATCACACATGAAGTTGAAGGCATCAACAGAGTTTGTCTTGACTTAACTCCAAAACCGATTGGTACAATCGAGTGGGAGTAATCCTGTACCCTCAAAAAACCTATTTTTAATAGCGTATAAAACGAACAATGCTTCACCGATTACGGTGAAGCATTTTCTTTTAGAGTGCTAAAAAAAAGTAAGATAGACTCCACATATCAACCTATGGCTGTCTTTTGGTTTGTTCTTGTGTAACCATTCGAGGTCTTGCCTTTTAGACTAAAAGCAGAGAGGTTTTATGGCAAAAAACGAAGAATTAACGCTTTTATTGATGAATTAAAAAATATATTGATTATTAAAAATCTATGAAACTAAAAGTAATGAGTCCGGTATTTTACCGGACTCATTCACAAGCATATTTCTCAAATAAACAACCAAAACACAAAAACAGACCAACGGTAAATTTTCTCTTTTCCATTGGTCTGAATTTGCGAAAAATAT
>JAZNWB010000083.1:0-16366 GCA_045593125.1 Congzhengia sp.
AATCATCGTAGGTAAAAAGGTGTCTGATGAGCTTATCATATATGGTCGCACCTGTAACTGGCTACTTACAAAGCGCATTACTGACGCTTTTGAGAGCACAACCGATACAATTGATGACCTGTTAAATGAAAAAGTAAAAAAGGCTTTTCCTGAGGATTATGTTGTTGCAGAAGATGGCATTTCTAATCCTCCGACGATTACAACAAGCCGTGAAGATAAGTGTGAAACTTTCTCATTCGTGCAGGAAAGCTTGCAGTTAAAAAATTTAGGGCACGAATTAAAATTTGACCCTGCAAAGTCTAGGTGGATTTTTAAAATACTAAAAGGAAATGAAAATAATCCTCTTGTTATATCCACAGTAAACAGAAACGCTTATGACGTCTCTACGGAAAGTGATTTGTTGAATTTGTGCACCCAAGGATGGTACAAGAAACAATATCAAAATATGGGCGAATGGGACCCCGTTGAAAACGCCCTTTTAGATTCTCAGGGCAATGCACTGTCAGGAACAGGTATCACCAACGGAACGGAAAACTCACCCGTTCCCGGTAATTTCGGCAAGTGTTGGAAAGTACAGTTTAAACAAGGTTCAAACTATACATCATATACCCAATTCGGTGTGCGACTGTACCCAGGAGATTTTGTAGTATGCGACAACGAAAAAGGAATACTCAAAAAATCGAACAAAGCTGACACATATTGGACAAAAATCTCAATACCTTCTGCTAATACAGGCATTTTAAGGTGGGAAAGTTTGTTATCTTGCGATAATGAAAACGAAGCAGTTACAGCACTGTATAATACACGAGGCACAAATAAAATACAAGGAAAAACTGTCGGTGTGTATTACGGCAATTATGAAAATCAGCGTGATTATACACTGGGAGATATAGTTTCTGTAGAATGGCAAAGCGGAAATTATAAAAAGCGTGCCAAAAAGCGTATTATTGGTGTAAATCTTTGGTATGAACCTGAAAACATTGGCGAAGAACCTATATTTGAGGATATAAATTAACAATAAAGGTCCTGCATTTTGCAGGACCTTTTATCTTAAGGAGTGAAAAGTATGGCTAAAAATCAAGGTTATGATATTACAGGGCAAAGGTTTGGAAAACTGGTCGTCTTAGGCAAGGGCGAAAGCAAAGGTCCGGGGCGGACAACCTGGAATTGCCTATGCGATTGCGGAAACAAAAAGACAATTCGAGGAGATGCCCTAAAGAGCGGACATACAACATCCTGCGGACATTGTCTTCGTAATGAAAAGGCAGTAAAATCTTCATTCATTATGGTGCCGATTTCTATACAAGAAGTAAAAAAAGAGGCAGATTTACAACAGCTTTCCTTTGGTCAGTATGTTGCAAAAGAATATGCAAGGCGAGTAACAGGCGGTGTTTAAATTATGTCAATATCAAATGAAAAAGCAGAAAAACTAATCAAACAGTATCGAGATTATCCTGAAAAAATCGTCAGGCGTTTTTATTACTTTGTATCGCCTGCTGTAAAGGAAGAGTTGTGCCACGTGGGGTTAATCGGTCTATGGAAAGGAATTCTTGCCTATTACAAAAAGGCTCCCCAAATTTTTGACCGAAAAAGATTTGTTGATACAATTTGTGCATACATGCGCTTTGAGATGGCAGATTTATTCCACGAATTAAAATTAGTGCGGATAAGCAAGAATCAATGGCATAATTTTGTCAAGGTAACCAAACTTTTGGCCTCAAATTCCGACATATCAGAAGAACACTTAAAATCCGTAATAGAAAATGCAGGTCTGAGATATGACTGGTATCTAAAGACTAAAGAAATTGTAAACCCTGCGTCCTTAGATATGACAATCAGTGAAGACAGCGATGCTGCTATATATGATTTTTTGGTTTATAACGACAATGAAGTACGTCGCTTTGAAAACAAATCCTACATCAATTATATCATTGATTCAGCCATGTATGGAATAAAACTTGACAGAGACAAAGAGTTAATTCGCACCTGGTTAAAAAGTGTAAATAGCAAAAATGAGCTTGATTTTACCGAACTAGGCAAGAGATATAATTTGAGTTCGTGTATGGTTTCTGTAATTATAAGCAGATTTATTAATATATGTCGCTTTGTGAGAGATTGTGAATATGAGTTCTTTAAGAATCCTGATGGCGTAATCTATTTGCCCGAAATTCCCGAAAAAAACAAAACACATAACGGCAGGAAAATTCCCGGAGTAAAATGGGTTCTCCCAAACAGAAAATGGAAGGTTGAAATTACGATTGGCAAAAGAAAATCCGTATACATAGGCCACTTTAAAAAGTATGAAGATGCAGTTAAAGCTCGCCACGACGCTGAAATAGAATATAGAGGGTTTAGTGATATTAAGATTTGAATCACAGAACTAAATAAATGTATTACAAAATGGTTATACTATATTTAGAATGGAGTGATATTCATGGAAAATTACAAGATGCCGGTAGGTCTCGGAATGGCGCTTGCACAAAGACCTGAGGCTATGCAAAAGTTTGCCGCTCTCAGCGAAACTCAACAACAAGAAATTATTAATGGCACACATTCAGTATCATCAAAAGAGGAAATGCGACAGTATGTAGATAAAATTATAACCAAATACTGATAAACGCGTTTGCTATTTCCAGTGGTTTAGCCAGATATAAGCAAAAACACAGACGGGGTTCTCAAAAACTCCGTCTGTGTTTTTTATTACAAGTTTACCAAATATTCTTCTACAAAATGAGATACAGTCGCCCCATCTGCTGTGGCAGTTACAATCTGTCGAACAGGCTTGTTGCGAACATCTCCTACTGCAAAAACTCCACTAATGCTTGTTTTTGTTGTTTCATCTGCTATAATATATCCATTTTTATCGATGGCAAGCTGACCGCTAAACAGTGCTGTCTGAGGATGTCTTCCAATGCTTATAAAAACACCATCAGTACAAATTTCTTTTTCTGTACCGTCAATGGTATTTTTAATTTTAATGCCTGTAACCTTACTATCTGCTAAAACCTCGCAAACTGTGCTATTCCACTCAAATTTTACATTCTGGGCTTTCATAAGAGGCTCATGGTAAAACCTTTCGGCTCTGAGCGTGTCTCTCCTGTGAACTAAAATAACCTTTTTGCATATTTTAGAAAGCAAAAGAGCATCTGCTGCCGCAGAATTTCCCCCTCCTATTACAACAACGGTCTTTCCCTTGTAGAACATACCATCACAAGCAGCACAATATCCTATACCTTTGCCGATTAGCCTTTCTTCGTTTTCGAGTCCCAAATGCTTATGTTCTGCACCTGTGGCAATTATAATGCAGTGAGCAAGCAATATTCCGTCTGGTATTGTAATCTTCTTAATTTTGTCTTGCAGGTTTACTCCGATTACTTCCGCTTGAATAGTTTTTGCACCAAACCTCTGTGCTCCTTGTTGCATTTTGCTCCCTAAATCAAACCCATCAACGCCATCGGGAAAACCGGGATAATTATCTATTTGTGTAGTTTGAGTCATTTGTCCCCCTGCTGAAAATTTTTCAAGCACTAAAGTATCAAAACCTGCTCTTGTTGTATAAATTGCTGATGTATATCCTGCAGGGCCTCCACCAATTATAATTACATCGTATATTTTCTCCATTCTTATTCTCCTTATAGCAAAGTACATCCGTAATTGTTTACAGCATCTGGAGAATTTGGTTCTTAGACTTTAGTCCTACTGATTGATTTATCACTTTACCATCTTTTAAAATCAAAAGTGTTGGAATGCTCATTATATTAAATTGTTCAGCAAGTTCAGGTTCTTCGTCTATATTTACTTTGCACACTTTGATTTCAGGATTTTCTTTAGCAATTTCATCTATAATAGGCGAAACCGATTTACATGGACCGCACCAACTAGCCCAGAAATCCAACAATACAGTTCTTTCACTTTCTAAAACTTCCTTTTGGAAATTACTTTTATTAACTACTAAAACCGACATACATTCACTCTTCCTTTTAATTTAATTTACCCATAGTATTTCTTGTTTTGTAAGCGGATATACTAATGAAAAATCAAGTATAATATGGAGGAAGCAATGAGCAATCGGTTAAAAAACGAAACAAGCCCGTATCTTATACAACATGCCCAAAATCCTGTAAACTGGTACCCGTGGTGTAACGAGGCGTTCCATAAAGCAAAGACAGAAAATAAGCCGATTTTTTTGAGTATCGGTTATAGTACTTGCCACTGGTGTCATGTTATGGCACACGAAAGTTTTGAGGATGATAAAACTGCTGAAATTTTGAACAAACATTTTATATCAATAAAGGTAGACCGTGAGGAACGACCAGATATTGATAGTGTATATATGTCTGTATGTCAGGCATTTACAGGTAGCGGCGGGTGGCCTATGAGCATATTCATGACATGGGACAAAAAGCCTTTTTTTGCCGGCACATATTTTCCGCCGAATTCGCGATACGGTATGCCAAGTTTCCCGGAACTTTTAAATACTATTGCAAATCAGTGGAAATCAAACAAATCAGACCTTTTAGAGTCTGCAGAAGAAGTTATCAAACATCTAACCAATACACAGTCCGATGAAAAAACTCAAAACAGTAGTGGCCTAATACAACGAGCGATAAATTTTTTTGAGCATACCTTTGACAGCACTTATGGTGGTTTCGGAGATGCCCCTAAATTTCCTACACCACACAATTTATTATTCTTAATGCTGTATGCAAAACAAAACAACAATTCTAATGCATTGCAAATGGCAGAAAAAACACTATTGCAAATGCGAAAGGGCGGAATTTTTGACCATGTTGGCAATGGTTTTTCAAGATATTCCACCGATAAGTATTATCTCGCTCCTCATTTTGAGAAGATGCCCTACGATAATGCATTGCTCATAATAGCATACGCATCTGCTTATAGCATTACAAAAAACAACATTTTTCTTGATACTGCAGAAAAAACTGCGGAATATATTTTAAATGAAATGACAACTGAAAATGGCAGTTTCTATAGTGCCCAAGATGCTGACAGCGAGGGAGTGGAGGGGAGATATTATACATTTTCGTTAAATGAAATAGTGAATATTCTAGGCGAAGATAAGGGAAGAAAATTTGCCAAAGTTTTCGATATTACAGAGAAGGGAAATTTTGAAGGTATGAATATTCCCAATCTGCTTAGAAGTAACGATTTAAAGACTGAATTTCAAGAAGAAATGAAAAAACTGTATAGTTATCGGAAAAAGCGTTTCAAGCTTCATTTTGATGATAAAATTTTGTTATCGTGGAATTCTATGATGATTGTGGCATTATCTATGCTTTATAGGGTTACACGGGACAAAAAATATCTAACTGCTGCTAAAAAATCACAGGAATTTATAGAAAAGAATATGTCAGACGGACAAAAACTTTACACGAGCTTTCGTGATGGAAAATGTTCTGAATATACTTTTTTAGATGACTATGCATTTTATGCTACAGCCTTGATAGAGCTTTATAACTCAACACTTAATGAAAATTATCTCGAAAGAGCAGAAAAATTTTGCAAAGAAGCAATTAAACTGTTTATGGATTGCAAAAAGGGTGGTTTTTATCTTTCGAGCCTAAACAGTACTGAACTATTTATAAACCCAAAGGAAACTTATGACGGAGCTATACCTTGTGGAAATTCGGTTATGACATATAATTTAGTCAGATTGCATCAAATTACAGAGAAAGATGAATATAAGGAGCTTTTGGAAAAGCAGATAACTTTTATGTCAGTAAAGACACAAGAATATCCGTCAGGCAACAGTATGTTTCTCATTGCAATGTTGTTGCATGAAAATTTTATACCTCATATTACGATAGCATTAAAAGAGCACTCTGATTTAAAACAAGTAATAGAAAAACTACCTCTTATGGCAAATGTATCGGTAGTTACAGAAAATTCAAAATATCCGCTTTTAAATAATAAGACAACATTTTATGTATGTAATAACCACAATTGTCTGCCACCAACTAATACACCTGAATTTATATAAATAATTCCAATATATGATTTTATGAGAAACTTCATTAAACAGGGATAAAAGTAGAAGATAAATTATATTTTGTTTAACTCAATAAAATGATATTAATAAAAATGCTCAACTTTGTTGGGCATTTTTCTTTACATAAAAACGCAAATATGTTAAAATGTATTATACTGGGGGTATTGTGATGAAAAAAATCGCCATATGCACGTTAGGTTGTAAAGTTAATACATATGAATCAGAAGCCGTGAAAAAGCAGTTTGAAGAGCAGGGCTTTGTTTATGTTGATTTTTCAGATGTTGCTGATGTGTACATTATAAATACCTGCACAGTAACCCATTTAGGAGACAGAAAATCACGTCAGATGATAAGACGTACAAAACAGCAAAGTCCTGACAGTGTATTAATAGTAATGGGATGTTATGCACAGGTTGCACCTTTGGATGTGAAAAAAATAAAAGAAGTGGATATAATTCTGGGTACCGATAAAAAATCACAGGTTTATTCATATTATAAAAAATTCATACAAAACAAATCAAAGATTTCTCTTGTTGAGGATATATCAAAAAAGTGTGAATTTGAAGAACTTGAGGTAACAAGCTACGAGGGAAGAACAAGGGCTTTATTAAAGGTTCAGGACGGATGCAATAATTTTTGCTCTTATTGCATCATACCCTATGCAAGAGGAAGAATACGTTCAAGAAGCTTAAAAAGTTCACTTGCTGAGGCAAAAAGGCTTGCAAGCCACGGCTTTACAGAGATTGTACTTGTAGGGATACATCTTGCATCCTTTGGTCGTGATACGGGAGAGAGTCTTATAGATTTGCTCAAAGGTTTGAACGAAATAGATGGTATAGAGCGTATCAGAATGGGCTCTTTGGAGCCTACGCTTTTTGATGATGAGTTTACAGAACAAATCGCAAAGCTTCCTAAAATTTGTCGACATTTCCACCTGTCTTTGCAAAGTGGTTGTGACGAAACTTTAAAGAGAATGAACAGAAAGTATGTAACCAACGATTACATAAGGTCTGTTGAGCGTATAAGAAAGGCTTTTCCTGATGCGGCAATTACTACAGATATAATGGTTGGGTTTCCGGGAGAAACAGACGAAGAATTTGAAAAAAGTCTCGACTTTGCTAAAAAGATTGCTTTTGCGGATGCACATATATTCAAATATTCCGTCCGCAAGGGAACTGTTGCAGAAAAAATGCCAAATCAGGTGGAATCGAGCGTAAAAGAGAAAAGAAGCAAGAAATTAATAGAAGTAACTGATAAAACAAAAGATGACTTTTTAAAATATCATATAGGCAGGGAAGTAATGGTATTATTCGAACGCGAGCACAAGGGCAAAAAAGGCGTATATGAGGGAAAAACAGATAATTATATTACTGTAGTGGCACGGTGTTCAAAAGATGTTAGCACTCGAATTTTAAAGGTAAAAATCAACGAAATAAATAACGGGCTTGCATTTGGAACAATAATAGAACAGGAGTGATATTATGAATAAAAAAAGATTATTTATCGTTGTTTCAGCAGCAGTTGTATTCGCTCTTGTTGTTGGTTTCTTGTATATGCAATTTGGATATGAAAGACTTGAAAAGACTGTTTCGGTACAAGGATACGAAATAACAGTTCCAGGTAAGTGGAGCAGTGATTCTAAGGGGATTCTTTATGACAGCAAAGGAAATACAGCAGGTGAATTTACGCTGATAAATGAAGATAATGTGATGATTGGTAAGGAAATTGCAGAGAATGTTATAAAGTGCGAAACACAGCACAATTCAAAAAATGCGATTGTATATTATATTAAAAATTTGCCGAATCCCGAACCTTATGGGGTGAGCCTTTTATTTTATAAGGAAACAGTAAGTGAAAGATTGTGCCGGAAAATATACGAAAGCTTTAAAATCCCTGCAATAGGCACAAATCCACCTGAAAAAAATATTGAAGCTCCTGAACTTTTACAGATTAAAGAAGATAAAGTTTGTAGAGTGAAATTTGCAGATGGCACAGTAACAGTAAAGAATATAAGGCTTATTAATACTTTTATGGATAGACAACGAGATAAGCAAAGTACAGGAATTGATATTGTGGATTACAAAGAGGAGGAGGGCAAATTCCTGCTGAACTCTTGGTATCATCTTGAAAGTGATAAGGGTGCAGGCTATATGTACACCTATTACCAAAAAGATGACGGCATATATACCTACAATAATAACCCCCTTACCTTTGAAAACGTGGTAAAAGAAATGTCAGAGAAAAAGGGTATTACCTCTTACAGACTAAAATCGGGCGGAGTTAACACCACGACGATTTTAGAAATACCTTTAAATTATTACAGAGATAATGCAGAAGAACTGATAGCACTCAAAACGATGAATGCTACAGAGCTGGAAATACAGAAAATTTTAGATAAAATAAAGACAAAGAACGAACTTAATGCACTGACCTTCAAAGTGAGTTCTAATGCTTTATTGATTACTTATGATGAAGGAATAAAATCCGAACGAAGTAAGGCGTATTCTGATGCGGCGGTGTTATTCAGCCTTGCGTCAAACCTTGACTCCATAACGTTTGTATATGATGATGGAAAGGAGTATACCTTTACACGAGCACAGATAGAAAAAACTCTTGGTGCTGATGTGAATTCTGCATCAGGAAGCAAAGAGGATTTTGTGGACTTAGCAGAAAAAATAGAAAACAATCAACAGAGTCAGATGACAGATGGCGCAGTTGTGTATTCGGGAGTTGTTACGGTTTCGTACAATACAATTGTAACACATCCTGATACAGGAGAACGCGTAGAGGTTGGACCTTATGCAGAAAAAAAAGGATATGGTCAGTATCTTGGAAAATCCATTTATTGTGAAATAAGAAGAATGGGCAGTGCATACATCGCTTCTGCCAGTTGCGGAGGAAATGTGATTGGGTCCTATCCTTTGAACAGTGAAGCGGAACTGCAGAACGCAATCAGTCTTATAAAGGCATATTCATAAGAGGGTGTAAAAGTGGAAAAACAAAAGAGAGTAATTGCAATAAATGATATATCAAGCTTTGGCAAATGCTCACTGAGTGTAGCCATTCCGATTTTGAGTGCTGCAGGAATAGAAACCTGTGCATTGCCTACGGCGGTGCTTTCTGCTCATACGGGATTTAAGGGCTATACATTCTGTGATCTGACGGACAACATCTTGCCTGCGGCTAATCATTGGAAAACCCTTGGTCTTTCCTTTGATGGGATATATACAGGCTATTTAGGTTCGAAAGAACAGGTAGAATGTGTAGAAAAAGTCATGGAAATGTTCCCCTTTAACATAAAGCTTGTAGACCCTGTGATGGGGGATGATGGTGTTCTTTATGACGGATTTTCCGAGGATTTTCCAAATGAAATGAAAAAACTCATAAAACGTGCCGATGTCATCGTTCCCAATGTCACAGAAAGTTGTCTTTTGACAGGGATTCCTTATCGTGAGGAGCATTCTAAGGAATATATTAATGAGTTGATACAGGCGTTAAAAAAAGAGTGCAGTGCCTCGATTGTAATAACAGGAATAAATTCAAAAACGGATAAAATTTCTACCGCAGTATACGAAAATGAAACGCTTACATACATAGAGAATGAAAGACAAAGAGCAATTTACAGCGGGACAGGCGATGTGTTTGCAAGTACCTTTATGGCAGCAATGATGAGGGGGTCAGATATAGTTTCTGCAGCTAAACTTTCTGCTGGATTTGTAGGAGAATGTATAGAAATAACCCAAAAAGTGTCCAGCGAGCGTCATTACGGAATAAATTTTGAGTTAAATACAAAATCACTTTTAGAAAAATTAAATACATAAAAAACAAAGCGGCAGGTTATATCTGCCGCTTTGTTTTTTATGTAGCCCCCGGAGTGCCGTGTTGGTACGGTTAATTTTTACCTGCATGAGCAGGTGGGTATCCGCTCGATTGCTTTACAAGTCCACTGGCCATAATGGGTGGCATTTGCGCCACAACCGAAGATAAGGATTCCCTTATTATAAGTGTTGGTAAAATAAAAACCGTGAATCACTAACACCCCAGAGATTAAGTTCTGTACTTATTATACCACCGAACAATATCAATATCAATAGAAAATTTTGTATGTAACATATTTTTAAATTAGAAAAGAGCCCGGTGGGCTCTTTTCTATTCTTCCCAGTTATGCCAAACATTCTGGACGTCGTCGTTATCTTCTAACATATCAATAAGCTTATTCATAAAGAGTAAGTCTTTTTCGTCAGTTAAAGTCACTGTTGTCTGGGGAATCATTTCAACTTCGGCAGAAGCGAAAGAATAGCCCTTACCCTCTAATGCAGATAGAACCTCGCTGAACGCATTGGGGTCTGTCTGGATTTCAAAGCAATCTTCGTTTGCAGAAAAATCCTCGGCACCTGAATCGAGTGCGTCCATCATAACAGTATCTTCATCAAGTTCTGCCTCTGAGTTATCAATAATTAAAACGCCTTTTTTATCAAACATAAAGCTTACGCAACCATTCTGACCTAAGTTGCCGCCAAATTTGTCAAAGTAATGACGGAGATCGCCTGCTGTTCTGTTTCTGTTGTCCGTTAAGGTCTCTACGATAACTGCAACACCGTTGGGGCCGTAACCTTCATATGTGATTTCTTCGTAGTTATCAGAGCCGAGCTCGCCTGACGCTTTTTTTATGCATCTGTCAATGTTATCGTTAGGCATATTATTTGCCTTGGCTTTTGCGATTACATCACGAAGCTTTGAGTTAGATTCAGGGTCTGGTCCGCCTGCTTTAACTATAACAGTAATTTCTCTGCCGAGTTTGGTAAAAATTTTACCTTTTTTAGCATCTGATTTTTCTTTTTTGTGTTTAATGTTTGCCCATTTGGAATGTCCTGACATTTTTAATCACCTTTCCGTTGTATAAAAAAATTTTAATTACATAAAATAACGAAAACTTTTAAAAAGGGGAAATCTTATGGATTATATAAAAGCTTTCGTAGTGGGCGGTATTTTGTGTGTCATCGCCCAGATACTAATTGATAAATGCAAATTAACCCCTGCCCGCATTCTTGTTATATATGTGGTTGCGGGCACGGCTCTTACCGTGTTGGGTGTTTACGAACCGTTGGTAGAATTTGCCGGCTGCGGTGCAACAATCCCCTTAACAGGCTTTGGCTATACACTGGCAAAAGGAGCCCGTGAGGGAATAGCACAAGATGGTATAAGCGGAATTCTTTCGGGTGGCGTAACAGGTGCCGCCGGCGGAATAACCGCTGCCGTTGTAGCAGGCCTTTTGATGGCTCTGATATTTAAACCAAAAGCCAAAAAATAATAACATTATTATTTTATACTGTTTTTATGAAAATTTCAACCTTTTTTGTAAACAAATATTCATAAACTGTGTATTATGTAGTATAAACACACATAGCAGGTGAGAAAATGGGTGAAATATTAATTACTTTTGTAAAACAGTCGGCGGCATTTAATATGAAAAAGGCAGCAAATCGTGCAGGTATAAGCGTAAAAATAGTGCAGACGCCGAAAGAACTCAGTGAAATGGGATGCTCTTATGCGATTTCAGCTAAGCGTAGCGATATGTCAAAACTGATTTCTATAAGTAGAAATTACAGAATAGAGTACAGACGTGTTTTCGGAATATTTTCAGACATCAGTGGCAAAAAAGTATATTCGCAAATTTAAAAAAAGCCTTTGTGAGTTCACAAAGGCTTTTTTTCAAAAATATAATAATTATGTTACAATTTAGGTCATTTCGTTGAAAAAGGAAGTATTATGTGTTAAGATTTTAATATCATAGAATAGGATAGGAGTATACCACTATGAAAAATGAAGCAGGTAAAAGAATACTTATGACCTTAACCCGTTTTGATATTGGGGGAGCAGAAACCCACGTATTGGAGTTGTCTTTGGAACTTCAGCGAATGGGTTACTACGTTGTTGTTGCATCAAATGGTGGTGTATATGAGAAGAATCTGGCGGATGCAGGAATTCCTCATTACAAAGTTCCCATGCACTCCAAAAAGCCTGCGGCTGTTAAAAAATCCCTGCGTATTTTAAAGAATATTATAAGAAACGAAAACATTGAAATAGTCCATGCTCACGGGCGTATTCCTGCGTTTTTGTGCGGAATTTTAAACAAGAAAATGGACTTTACCTTTGTTACAACTGCTCATTGGGTGTTTGATACATCTCATGGGTTAAAATACATTACAAACTGGGGAGAGAAGGTAATTGCAGTAAGTGAAGATATCAAGACATATTTGATGGATAATTACCACACAAATCCTTCCGATATATATGTAACAATAAATGGTATTGATACCAATAAATTTTCAAAAGAGGCAGAATATTCTGACATAATGGAAGAATTTTCGCTGGAACAGAACACGAAAAAAATCGTCTATATATCAAGAATGGATTCAGACCGTGCGTTAGTTGCTTTTCACCTTGTGGAAATAGTGCCCGAGCTTGTAAAACTAAACCCTGACATTGAAATTGTGATTGTTGGCGGCGGCGATGTGTTTGACGAACTAAAGGAAAAAGCAGATGCGGTGAATAATGCTTTAGGCAAGCGTTATATAGTACTTACAGGTGGCAGAACAGATATTTACAAATTTGCAGCATTGTCTGACATTTTTGTGGGAGTTTCACGTTCAGCATTAGAGGCTATGGCTTGTGAAAAACCCGTTATTGTTGCAGGAAATGAGGGTTATATAGGAATATTTGATCAGGACAAGCTGGAAGTTTCTATTGATACAAATTTCTGTTGCAGGGGTCTGGCGGCGTCAACTCCTGAACTTTTGCTCCGTGATTTAAAGACCTTACTTACAAACACTGCAGAAGAAAATGCAAGGCTAGGTGCATACAGCAGAGAAACTATACTTAAAAACTACTCCCTTTCAAAAATGGCAGGGGATTGTATAACTATGTACAATGCGGCGTTAGATGAGAAAAAATATGACGCTGCGGTGTTGGGTTACTATGGATTTTCAAATTCAGGAGATGAAACATTGCTTTATGCGATGATTGAAAATCTTAAAAAAGAAAAAAAAGATATGCGTCTTTTAGTTCTTTCGAAAAATCCGAAGGAAACAGAAAAACTCTATGGAGTACACGCCATAAACAGGTATAACATACTTAAAGTCATAAGCGAAATGAAAAAATCACGCTCCTTTATATTTGGTGGAGGAAGCCTTATTCAGGATGTTACATCAGATAAATCATTGTGGTACTATCTTTATATCCTGAAACTTGCAATATCTAACCATTTGCCTGTTATGCTTTACGCAAATGGTATAGGTCCTGTTAACGGTGAAAAAAACCGTGAAAAAGTGAGAGACATCCTAAATCAGGTAAATTTAATAACACTAAGGGATGAAGATTCTTTAGAAGAAATAAAGAAAATGGGTGTAATCAATGAGGCAATAGTTACAGCAGACCCTGCACTTACAATTGATGGCATAGATAGTGAGTGTGCACGAAAAATACTTGAAGAAGAGGGCATAGACAAAGAAAGAAAAATTTTAGGAATTTCAATCCGCAACTGGAAAGACTGTGACGGAGAGTTTTGGGACAATCTTGCTAAAGGTTTAGATGAGGTTTGTGCAAAATATGAGTTAACTCCTTTGTGGATACCTCTTAAACATCCTGAGGATATAGAAATATCTAAAACGGTAGCAGACAAAATGAAAACAAAAAGCTATGTTCTTGAACGTAATTGCACGGCTGAAGAAATAGTAGGAATAGTGGGCGAGTGTCAGGCAGTAGTTGCTATGCGTCTTCATTCAATGATTTATGCAAGTGCCAAGTGTGTGCCTGCGATAGGAATTTCCTATGACCCCAAGGTATCAGGATTTGCAAAATATATCGGCGCACCCCATGTTATTAATGTCCGAAAATTTAGTTCACATGAGTTTAGACAACAGGTAGAGGATGTATTTACGCATAAAGAAGAAATCCAGAACAACCTTAGCCAAAAGGTTGCGGAATTTAAAGAAAAAGCAGGGCAAACTGCTAAAATGGCAATAAAATTAATTGAAAGATAAGAAAGGCAGGAAAGAAATATGCGATTAATGGGAATAGATTACGGAGATGCAAGAGTTGGCATTGCTCTTTCCGACCCTTTAATGATAATGTCACAAGGATATAAAACAATAAAAAATGACGGAACAGATGCACTGTACGAAGAAATAGTATCAATAATTAAGGAAAAAGAAGTTACAAAAATTGTGATTGGACTTCCTAAGAATATGGATAATTCTCAAGGGTTTCGCACTGATGCCACAATGGAATTCACTGACAAGTTGAGAAGCTTTACAGATGTAGAAATAGAGTTTTGTGATGAAAGGTTAACAACTGTCAGTGCCCACGGTTTTTTGAACGAGATGAATGTAAGAGGAAAAAAGAGAAAAGAAACAGTTGACACCTTGTCTGCGGCCTTGATTTTAGAAACCTATATGAAGAAAAAAGGACTTTGTTAGGAGGTAACATATGAAGAAGCTTTTATCGCTTTTGATAGTGCTTGTAATGTTAATAGCACTAATCCCGACAGTAAGTGCAGCGGAAATTTATTACGATAATGAGTGGCATACATACGAGGGAAACTTTTTTGACCTGAAGGTAAACGGCGAAAAACTGAACTGTGAAGTACCTCCTATTGTTTTTAATGACTATTCCGTAGTTCCTGCCCGTGACGTTTTTGAAAAATTAGGAGCAACAGTAAATTGGAGTGCGGAAAATCAGAAGGTTACGGTAGATTATGTTGATACAAAAATAGAGCTTTTTATAAATAATAAAACTGCTACAAAAAACGGCAAGAAGGAGCTTATGCCTATAGCTCCAAAACTCATCAACGGAAAAACTATGATACCGGCAAGATATGTAGGAGAAACTTTGGGATTTGATGTAAAATTCGACAGCAATACTGATACTATATCAATTGATGCAAAGCCTACATACAGCACCACTTTAAGCTCTTATACACATTCTAAATCAGGTAGTACTGTAACAGTTACCTTTAACTTTACAAAGTCGGATGAATATTCTCACTTTTTACTGAAAGAGCCTGCAAGAATTGTAATAGACACTAAAGATACAAAACAGGGTGCAACACTTAAAAATAACACTATAACAGGTTATGATGATGTTACAACCATAAGAGTAGGTCAACAACCAGCAGGTATCAGAGTAGTAATAGATATGGCTGAAGAATTAAAATATACAGTAACAAAATCAGGTAAAAAATTGGTAGTAAAAATAGGAACGACAGCGACAATAACACCTGCTCCTGATGAAGACAAAGAGGATGGAAAGGAAACGACAGGCAACAAAACAGAAGAACCTGAGAAGACAGAGCCTCCTGAACCTGTTATTCCCGACCCACCAAGTTATGCTCCCACAAGAACTGTATGTATTGATCCGGGACATGGCGGAGAAGACCCAGGTGCGATTTTTACAGACGAAGATGGTACAATCTGGCGCGAAAGTGAAATTAATTTGTCGGTATCCTTAATGGTACGTGACATTTTAGAGCAAAACAATGTGAAGGTTGTTATGACGAGAGACACTGATAAAACAGTAGAACTTACAACTCGTGCACCTTTTGCAAATGAAAAACAAACGGCACTTTTTGTAAGTGTTCACACAAATTCTTATATGAGTGACAGTGCCAACGGCATAGAAACATGGGGTACATTAGAATATAGTGCAACCTATGCAGGAGTTACCGATAAGGATTTGGCACAAAATATCCAGAGTGCAGTAATAAGTAAAACAAAAGCTGTAAATCGCGGAATTAAGGACACCACCACACTCGCAGTAATCAGAGGCTCTGTTATGCCGTCTGTACTGATTGAGGTAGGCTTTATCTCAAATACTGCAGAGCGTGAACTTATGTTTAATAATGATTATCGTAAAAAGCTTGCTGAAGGCATAGCAGAAGGTATTTTAAAAACTTTAGATAAAATGGGTTTATAGAATAAAATAAAATTTTCCTCCACATAATAAGGTTAACTTATTATGTGGAGGTTTTTTTATGGATAAAAACGAAAATTTACGAGAAGAGATAAAGGATTTCGGGTCATCGGAAATAAAAAACAGTCGTGGTAACATTCACTGTCTGACCATAGTGGGGGAAATAGAAGGACATAACGTGTTACCGCCATCATCTAAAGCCACAAAATATGAGCACGTTTTACCTCTTTTGGTGTCTGTTGAGCAAAACGAAGAGGTGGACGGACTCCTGCTTATTCTAAACACAATGGGCGGTGATGTTGAGGCAGGCCTTGCTATAGCGGAGCTTGTATCATCCATGAAAAAACCTACAGTATCACTTGTGTTGGGTGGAGGTCACAGTATAGG
>JAZNWB010000084.1:0-24723 GCA_045593125.1 Congzhengia sp.
ATAGCTATTTGTGGATTCAACATCCGCGTAATCAGCAGCTGCTACTGTAGCGAAAGAGCTAACGAGCATAATCACTGCGATGATTACAGAGATTAATTTTTTGAGATTTTTCATAATTTCTCAAATCCTCCCTTATAATAAATTTAAAATTTAAAAATCGAAAGAGATGTGGTTTTCGCCCGACGTTGTTCCTCTTTCAAAAACAACATGAGCGAGGATGGGCATATACCCATCTTGATTATACATTGATTATACCACTAAAATTTTGGATAGTCAATGAATAATTTGCAGTTGTAATAAAAATGTAAAAATTGGCACATATGTTACGTCTTTATTGCAACCTATATATGCAAACGTGCAAAGTATACACGGTATTGCCGGAGTTTCTTCCTTATATAATATATAGCACAAACATCCATGTGGCATCGAAAAAATCAATGCTAAAATTTGGGGGCACAGCCCCTTCATACTATATTTACTTTAATCATTTTACTCTTTTGGCAACAAAATGTCAAGGAAAATTTTGATTTTTTTTAAAAAAGTGATGTAAAAACGGTCCAGACTGCAAAAAGGAAGAATAAAAATAAGAAAGCTCCCCCGACAAGGGGAGCTGATAATTATTTTATAAAGGTAATCTTTCTGTTTCTTCCATCATTTTTATAAGCTCTGCTTTTTCTACCATGCCGTCAATGGAGTTTTCTGAGAATAGATTACGTGCTGCTGCAGTTGATGCAAACTCTAAAATCTCCTTGTCGCTCATGCCTGTATAAAGTCCGTAAAGCGAGCCTGCACAGAATGTATCACCCGCACCGGTTGAACCCTTTATAAGGGATTTGTCAATTTTTAACGAGGGCACCGCACAAAACGCTCCTGTTTTAACGTCTAAAATAAAGCCTGCTTCTTTTGCGTGGATGATAATTTTTTCTTTAACGCCGAGATCTGCCATTTTCTTCATAACTTCGTGGATTGTATCCGCATTTATTGTGCCGTCAGGATTTCTCGGATCAATATGCCAGATGCTTGAGGATTCGATTTCGTTCATGATTGCATAGTCACAGTATTTGAGTGCAGGTGCAATCTTCTTCATGTAATCGGCAGAACTGTCAGAAACTACGTCAATTGATGTTTTTATTCCTTTTTTCTGAACATCATTTAAAAATCTTGCCATAACTGTACCGAATTGTGCATCATCTTTATCGAAAATATCCAAAAGAAGAATGTAACCAATATGGAAAATATCACAATCCAAAGCATCTATATCGATATGCTCGGGAGCAAATTCTGCGTTCGCACCCCTTGCCTGGAAGAACGTTCTTTCACCTGGGGCATTCATCACGTCTGTAAATGAGGTGGGAGCACTCTCTGACACAGTTACTCTTGATGTATCAATGCCGAACTCTTCAAGCTTTGCCACAACATATTCACCATTTTCGTCCTTGCCCACTCTGCCTACTGCACTAAGCGGAACCGACGGGTCGATTTTTGCGAGATTTATTGCAGTATTAGGCAAGCTGCCGCCTACTGCACGGCTTACCGATGTTATGTTGGCAAGCATACCGCATTTTGGATATGTATCTACGTTTTTAATATAATCTACAATTAAATTTCCTGCGAAGGTTATGCCTTTTCTCATGTTAGTTCCTCGTTTCTTATTAATGTAGTTATAATTAAAGCATATTTGGTTTAAATTGTCAAGGTAGCAAGAATAAAAAAAAGCACAGAGAGCCTTTTTATTCTTTTGTCAGATATTCTAAGTAATCGCGTATTGACGCTCTCTGTGTCAGGGATAAACCTCCAATATCAAGCCATTCATCGCACATTAAAGTTTTTGCTTTTTGGGCAAGGTTGCCATTCTCTGCATACAACTCTGTCGAATCTTCCGCTCCTGTAAGGTATTCTGTGTTAACCTTAAAATATTGAGCTATTGCCTCAAGTGTCTCTTGGTCAGGATACCGTTCTCCTCTTTCGTAATTAGCAAGGCAACTGCGGGACATATTTATTCTTTTTGCCAGTTCCTTCTGTGTCAACCCTTCTATATGGCGAAGCATCTGGAGCCTCGATGCGAATCCCGCGTTAGCCTTTCCTCTCATAATGTTATTGCCTCCGTACATCACTGTGTTTGCCCAATAAGTTCAAGAAATTTGAACTTATTGGGCAATATGATACCATATTATGTCGAAAATGCAAGAGTTTTTGAAAATTTGTGGCAATGAGTTGAAAATTGAAACCTTTTGCTCTATTTTTTGCTTTATTATAAAAAAAATCATTGCTAAATCTTAAAAAAAGTGGTATCCTTTTAATGTAAAAGGAGTTGAAAATTATGAAAATTGCAATTGCAGGATATGGAAATTTAGGACGCGGTGTGGAATTGTCAATCCGCCAGAATGCCGATTGCGAGCTTTTTGGTGTATTTACAAGACGTCCGCCCGAAACGGTTAAAACAGTAACAGATGCTCCTGTTTTCCATATTGATGATATTTTAAAATACAAAGACGAGATTGACGTGGTTGTTATCTGCGGCGGCTCAGCAACAGATTTGCCAAAACAGACACCTGAGCTTGCAGCACACTTCTGCGTGGTTGACAGTTTTGATACTCACGCAAAAATCCCAGAGCATTTTGCCGCAGTTGACGCAGCTGCCAAGTCTGCAGGTACTGTAGCTGTCATTTCTGCAGGCTGGGACCCCGGTATGTTTTCTCTGAACAGACTTTACGCATCATGTATTTTGCCCGATGGTCGTGACTACACCTTCTGGGGCAAAGGCGTAAGCCAGGGGCACTCCGATGCGATACGCCGCATAGAAGGAGTTCTTGATGCAAAACAGTACACCATACCCACAGATTCCGCACTTTCTGCAGTTCGTTCAGGTACAAACCCTGAGCTTACAACAAGAGATAAGCACACAAGAGAGTGCTTTGTTGTTGCAAAAGAGGGAGCAGACAAAGAAAAAATCGAAAAAGAAATCAAAGAAATGCCAAATTACTTTGCCGATTACGATACAACGGTGCATTTTATTTCCAAGGAAGAGCTTGATAAAAACCACAGCGGTATTCCCCACGGCGGTTTTGTTATAAGGAGCGGAAAAACTGGTGTGAATCTTGAACATACTCACATCATTGAATATAGCTTAAAGCTTGACTCAAACCCAGAATTTACCGCATCAGTTTTAGTTGCCTGTGCCCGTGCGGCATATAAAATGAACAAAGAGGGTATTGCAGGTGCCAAAACAGTATTTGATATAGCTCCAAGCTATATGAGTGCAAAATCAGGAGAAGAATTGAGAAAAGAAATGTTATAACCCAAATAAAAAAGTTGCAGAATAAATTCTGCAACTTTTTATTTTTATGAAATATCTGCCAAATCTAAGAAGTTGTGACCAAATTCTGCGATGTAGTCTTTTCTTTCCTGGAGTTTGTCGCCCAAGAGTACGTCAAACATTTCTGCCGTTTTTTCTGCGTCGTCATATGTCACACGGATTAATCTTCTCGTCTCGGGGTTCATTGTGGTCTGCCACATCATTTCAGGCTCATTTTCACCAAGACCTTTTGAACGCTGGATTTTATACTTTTTATTTCCAAGACTTTCTATGATTTCCTGCTTTTCCTGTTCGTTAAAGGCAAAGAACGTATCCTTGCCAGAAGTTATCTCAAACAGGGGGGACTCTGCAATATACACCTTGCCTTCTTTAATGAGTGTAGGCATCAGAACATAAATCATAGTTAATATGAGAGTTCTTATCTGATATCCGTCAACGTCGGCGTCGGTACAGATAATAACCTTGTTCCACTTTAAGTTATCAATGTCAAAGGTGGTCATATCCTTTGTTGCATGCTTTGATTTTATTTCAATTCCGCAACCTAAGACTCTTACCAAGTCTGTGATAATCTCACTTTTGAAAATTTTTGCATAATCAGCCTTTAAGCAGTTTAAAATCTTACCGCGTACAGGAATAATTGCCTGAAACTCTGCATCTCTGCCTTTTTTACATGAACCTAATGCGGAGTCACCCTCAACGATGTAGATTTCACGTTTATCAATGTCTTTTGTTCGGCAGTTGATGAATTTGTTGATACGGTTTGTCATATCAACGTTGCCCGTTAAGTTTTTCTTTACGGCAATTCTCGTTTTTTCTGCACTTTCACGGCTTCTTTTGTTAATTAACACCTGCTGTGCAATCTTTTCTGCCGCCTCTTTATTTTCTATAAAGAACACATCAAGCTGCTCTTTTAAGACTTCCGTCATAGCCTCTTGAATGAACTTGTTTGTTATTGATTTTTTCGTCTGATTTTCGTAGCTTGTGATAGTAGAAAACGAATTTGAAACCAAAATTAGACTGTCTGCAACGTCCACAAAGCTGATTTTAGATTCATTTTTGTTGTACTTGTTTGTTGATTTTAGGTATTTATCAATTGATGCAACAAATGCACTCTTTACAGCTCTGTCGGGAGAACCGCCGTGCTCTAGGAAACTTGAGTTATGATAATATTCTATCATATTTATCTCATTGTTAAAGCAAAAGGCAAAGCTCATTTTAACATTATAGTCAGGCTTATCCTCACGGTCTCGTCCGCGACGCTCTGTTTCGAAAGAAAAAATAGGAGTAAACGCTTTTCCGTCTGAAACCTCTTCTATATAGTTAATGATGCCCTTGTCATAGCAGTATTCCTCCATATCCCAGCCATCTGCTGTCTGGTTATAGAGCACGAACTTAAGACCGGCATTAACTACCGCCTGCTTTTTTAGTACATCCTGATAATATTCTAAAGGAATGTTTATATCTGTAAAAACCTCAGGGTCAGGACGCCATTTGATAGTTGTGCCTGTTTTTTTGCTACGGACTTCTTCAACCTGTAAATCTCCTACGGGGTTGCCCTTTTCAAAGTGCATGGTATAACGCTTGCCGTCTCTTACGACTGTTGCATCCATATAGGATGACGCATACTGTGTGGCACAAGTACCAAGACCATTTAAGCCAAGAGAGTATTCATAGTTACCTGCAGCGTCGTTATTGTACTTGCCGCCTGCGTACATTTCACAAAAAACAAGCTCCCAGTTGTAGCGGCCTTCTTTTTCATTATATCCCATAGGAATACCACGGCCGTTGTCTTTTACCTCGATTGACTTATCGGCAAATCTTGTGATTTCTATTTCTTTGCCGTGACCCTCTCTTGCTTCATCTATGGAGTTTGACAAAATTTCAAAAAAGGAATGTGCACATCCGTCTATACCGTCAGAGCCAAATATTACACCCGGGCGTTTACGCACACGGTCGGCACCTTTTAATGACGATATACTCTGGTCATCGTACTTTTTCATGTTATTGCTTGTTCCTTCCTTACCATTGTAAATATATTTCCCATTCTCTTAAACAGGGGTGTTAAAAAAGATTTGCTTTTTTAACACCCCGTAATTTTTTCTTATGATTGACTATAATTAGGAGCTTCCTTTGTGATTGAAATATCGTGAGGATGGCTCTCAATAAGACCTGCAGAGGTAATTTTTATAAATTTACCTCTTACCTTCAATTCTTCGATCGTAGGTGTTCCGCAGTAACCCATACCGGCACGCAAGCCTCCCATTAACTGATAGATTGTATCAGCCGCATGACCTTTATAAGGAACACGTCCTTCAACGCCTTCGGGAACGAGCTTTTTGGTATTTGTCTGGAAGTAGCGGTCTTTAGAACCAACCTCCATAGCTGCCATAGAACCCATACCACGGTAAACCTTAAATCTTCTTCCCTGATAAATTTCTTCATCTCCGGGACTCTCGTCGCAGCCTGCAAGAAGACTGCCTACCATAATTACGTTTGCACCTGCGGCAATAGCCTTAGGTAAGTCGCCTGAATATTTGATACCGCCGTCTGCGATAACAGGAATGTCGTATTTGTTTGCTACTTCATAAACGTCAGAAATAGCAGTAATCTGAGGCACACCGATACCTGCTACAACTCGTGTTGTACAGATAGAACCGGGACCGATACCAACCTTAACTGCATCTACGCCTGCCTTAATCAGGTCCTCTGCAGCCTCTCCCGTTGCAATGTTACCTGCAATGAGTGATACGTTGGGGAATGTTTTCTTAACTAATTTTACAGCCTCAATGATATTTTTGCTGTGACCATGAGCAGAGTCTAAAACAAGTGCATCAACCTGTGCATCTACTAAGGCCTGAGCACGCTCTAAAATATCCTTTGTTACGCCGATAGCAGCAGCAACCAAGAGTCTGCCGTTAGAGTCTTTTGCAGCATTAGGATATTTTACGCTCTTTTCTATATCTTTAATTGTGATAAGTCCTTTTAATGCTCCATTCACGTCAACGATGGGGAGCTTTTCAATCTTATGGCGACGAAGGATATCCTGTGCCTGCTCGAGTGTAGTGCCCTCTGGTGCAACAATTAAGTTTTCCTTTGTCATAACTTCGCCGATTTTTCTTGAAAAATCTTCTTCAAAACGCAAATCACGGTTTGTGATAATACCAACAAGCTTACCATTTTCACAAATAGGAACACCTGAAATTCTGTATTTACCCATTAATTTGTCGGATTCTTCTAAGGTGTTGTCAGGTGAGAGGAAGAAGGGGTCAGTAATAATGCCATGTTCTGAACGCTTAACCTTATCTACTTCTGTTGCCTGTGCTTCAATTGTCATGTTTTTATGGATAACACCGATACCACCCTCACGTGCAATGGCAATAGCCATGGCAGATTCGGTAACTGTATCCATTGCCGCACTCATCAACGGAATATTTAATGTGATATTCTTCGTAAGGCGGGTTTTAAGGTTAATCATGTCAGGTGTTACTTCTGATTTCTGAGGAACTAATAACACATCGTCAAAAGTAAGTCCTTCTTTTATTACTTTGCTCATCTTTTTACCCCTTTCGCTTGGTTAGTCATAAAAGACTTTATGTAATAGTCTTGCTATTTTATTTATTTTTATCAGTATAACAAATTTTCGACATAAAATCAAGCAGATTTTTATTTGAAATTTAAAATTAAAGTAAATGTAATTTTATATTCATATTAGTGTGGTATCATAAAATAGTAAAATAAGGCAAGCTATACTTGTGAGGTGAGTTTATGGAGCTTTTGTCCCCTGCAGGAAATTTCGAATGTTTAGTGGCTGCAGTGCACGCAGGTGCAGATGCCATCTACATTGGCGGTGCCAGCTTTTCTGCACGAAGAAATGCAAAGAATTTTACAAACGACGAAATAAAGGCAGCGGCAGACCTTTGCCATCTGCATAAGGTTGCACTCTATGTTGCGGTAAACATTTTAATAAAAGAACATGAATTTGATGAAGCAATAAATTATATAAAATCCTTGTGTGAGTCGGGCGTTGACGGAATTATAATACAAGACGCAGGACTGCTTGCATATGTGCGTAGGATGTGTCCCGAAATATTCATAAACGCATCAACTCAAATGACAATTGCATCGACTGATGCTGTAAATTTCGCAAAAAAGCTGGGTGCTGACCGTGTGGTTTTGGCCCGTGAGCTTGGCATTGATGAAATAAAATCAATACGTAAAAACACCGACATCCAGCTGGAAACCTTTGTCCATGGTGCTTTGTGTATGGGTTGGTCGGGGCAGTGCTTACTTTCCTCAGTTATTGGCGGAAGGTCAGGCAATCGCGGACTTTGTGCTCAACCCTGCAGACTGAACTACACTCTCTTGCGTGACGGAAAACCCACAGGCAAGGCTATGCCCCTGCTATCTCTAAAAGACATCTGTCTTGCGGATAAATTGCCAGAGATGGAGCCTTATGTGGACTCTTTGAAAATCGAGGGGCGTATGAAATCTCCTGAATATACCGCAGCAGTTACCTCGCTTTATAAAAAGGCCTTAACCGATAGCATATCACAGGCAGAAATCAAAAAAACCCTTGGATTTTTCTCCCGCGGCGGCAGTAGTGAGGGGTATTTTTCAGGCAGACAATTTGACAAAATGATGGACTATAATGTGTCGGGCAAGGTGGAAGTCACACGTTCAGATATTATAGAGTTAAAACAAGAAGATTTATCTCGTCGCCGTAGCATCAACTTTATATTGACCGCAAAAGTGGGCGAGCCTCTTCATTTGTACGCAGAAAGCGGCAACTTTTCGGCAGAAGCTTTTGGTGACGTGTCGGAACCTGCAATAAAGGTTTTTGACGTTTCTCGTGCAAAAGCCCAGCTTGAAAAACTTGGGGATACGGCATATTCGGCAGAATCCATACAGGTAATCCACGAAAACAATCCTTTTGTGCCAGTATCGTCCATAAATGCATTAAGGCGGGAGGTTTGCAGAGAACTTTCCGAAAAAATCTGTGCATCTTACAAAAAACAAATAACAGATATTCCCGCACAGGAAAAGGTATATAAAAAGCGTGGCATCCCACGCATAGTTGTTGAGGTGTCGGATGTCGAACAATTAAAAGCGGCACAGGAGTACGAATATGAAATCATAACCTCCTACGAGTTGTCCAAAAAGATAAAATCTGATTTCATTATGTGTCCCGCGGTAAAAAAAGAGGGAGAAAGTTATCAGCTATCCGCTCCCAAAATCATGGTACAAAACATTGGTCAGCTTGATTTTAGCCACGAAGTTTACGGCGGAGAACGACTGAACGTGACAAACTCTCATACCTGCGAGCTTTTTGCATCAATGGGAGTACGTCGTGTAACACTTTCCCCAGAACTAAATATAAAAGAAATCAAAGAAATCACAAAAAACACCGCTGTTCAAACAGAGGTAATCGCATATGGAAGATTACCTGTAATGGTTATGGAAAACTGCGTGATAAAATCACAGGGTATGTGCTCACGCCAAGGGGGTACCTTTGAGCTTTCCGACAGAATAGGGGAGCGTTTCCCTATAATGTGCGAAAACTGCCGAAACATACTTTTGAACTCAGTTCCTGTATATATGGCAGACAAGTGGAGTGATTTGTTGTCTTTAAATGTTGACGTTATCCGCTTAAAATTCACAACAGAAACTCCTGACGAAGTAAAAAAGGTGATTTGTGCATATAAAGAAGGATTTTCGGGTAAAACACCAAAGGGTGTTTTTGACAGAATAACACGCGGACATTTTTACAGGGGTGCTGAATAATTTGGAAATTATATCACAAAATAAAGGAGAACATACATGGAATTAATACTTGCATCACAATCTCCCCGAAGAAAAGAGATTTTATCCCTTCTAGACATACCTTTTAAAATTGCAGTCAGCGACGCTGACGAAGCAGTAGACGAATCTCTTCCGCCCTACTTTATAGCGGAAAGTTTGTCGCTGAAAAAGGCCGCTGCCGTGGCTAAAAATACAACTTTCCCCGCTATTGTCATTGGTGCCGATACCATCGTGGTATCAGATGGCAAAGTATTAGGAAAGCCCAAAGATGATGCCGATGCTTTTTCTATGCTTTCTTCTCTTTCGGGGCGTACCCACAGTGTAATCTCAGGGGTTACGGTGCTTGACACGAAGTGTGCAAAATCCGAAAGCTTTTATGTGGAAACAAATGTAACCTTTTATCCCCTTACAGACAAAGAAATCGCAGATTATATTGCTACGGGTGAGTGCAGAGATAAAGCAGGTGCATACGGGATACAGGGTCGTGGCGGAAAGTTTGTTGAAAAAATCTCAGGAGATTATTTCAACGTGGTAGGACTTCCACTATCAAAGCTCTATCAGGTTTTAAAAAAGGAATTTAACATATTTTAATATATTGCCGTACATAACTTTTTGGGAGGAAATGTATGGCATATCATTTAACTATTGATTTAGGAACTGCAAATACTAAGATTTCAGATGCGGATAAGGGATTGATTTTTTCTGCCCCAACGGTTGTTGCTGCCAACAAAGAAACAGGCAGAGTGATTGCCGTAGGCGAGGATGCGAAAAAGTTATTGGGCAGAGCACCCTCAGAAATCTCTGTAATTTCTCCCGTAAAAAACGGAGTGATTTCAGATTTTGAAGCGGCATCTGCCATGCTCAAGATTTTTTTAAACACAGTTCTCCCCCGCAGCACCTTTCGTCCGAAGGCTGAAATTATAATTCCTGCAGATGCTACCGCAATAGAGCGTCGTGCCCTGCAGGAGGCGGCTGAACGCTCAGGTGTGAGGGTTAGTAAAATCACGTCATCCCCAATGGCATCAGCACTTTCTGCCAGACTTGAAACTGATGCCCCTGTGGGCAATATGGTGTTAGATATCGGAGCAGGCATTACCACGGCTGCAGTCGTGTCTTTTGGCGGTGTTGTTTGTGCCCGTTCCACCTGCTCGGCAGGAAACGAAATGGATAAATGTATAAAAGAATATATAAAGAAAAACTATGGCGTAACAATAGGGTTAAAAACCGCAGAAGAAATTAAATGCTCCGTAGGCTCTGCCCACCCCGATACACCATCTGGCGAAATCACAGTTTTGGGCAGGGACAACTCAACAGGACTTCCAAAGGAAATAACCGTTTCTTCTGACGAAGTAAGATGTGCGATATCGCCAGTTTTGTCCTCTATTTGCGAAACAGTGAAGTCAGTTCTGGAGCAAACTCCTCCTGAGCTTGCCTGTGACCTATCCGAACGGGGTATTACCCTTTGTGGTGGAGGAGCGGAGCTTTTAGGGCTTTCACGTTTTCTTCAGGAAAACATTGGTCTTCCATCAGGTGTGTCCTCATGAAAAAAATACTTGCAGCTTGTGGCTTTGTGGTTACCTTCGGGGTTGTGCTTTTTACATTAAGGCCTGATTTTACCCCCATGAAAAAAGCAATATCAGGACTTTTTGACACACCGGTCCGAGCAGAAAACCAGGCTCTCAAAGAAAAGATAACAACACTCCAGCAACAAATAGCTAAAATACAGGTGCTTGAACGTGAAAATAACGACCTTAAGGTCTTGCTTGATACAAATTTCTCAAAAAAATATATAAAAACGTATGCAACAGTCATATCACAAAGCATTGCCGACGATATTTTCATCTCCCTTGATAAAGGCAAAGAAGACGGCATAAAGCAGGGGGATGTGGTGGTTTTCGGTTCATCGCTTTTAGGGCGTATCACAAAGGTCTATGACACTTATTCCCATTTTGTGCCCATTACTGCACCCGAATGTTCGGCAGGGGCACTTCTTTCCAGAACAGGTGCTTTAGGCTACACCGAAAGCTCACGTCAGGGTTTTTTTGAAAACACCCTTTCCTTAACGTTATTTGGAGCAGGTGATTTTGCAGCAGCAGGTGACAAAATTATAACATCAGGTTTAGGGAGTGTATTTCCCAAGGGGCTGATTATCGGCTCTGTCATCGAGTCCACCACAAAAGAAAGGCAAGCTTTGGTGCGTACAGAAGATATGTTTCGTCTTCACACAGTGTGTATTTTATCGGAGGCGGGCAGATGAAATATTTTTTTGGTTTATTTATAACGCTTTTCCTGTGTATTTTAGACTGCAACATAACCTTTTCATGGCTGTCTTTAGTCATGTGCGTATGCGTTTGCCTCACAGGCTCGCCTCTGTGGTTGGTAATCTCAGGACTGGGTGGTGTTTTTTGTGATTTATATCTTGATACATTTCCTTTTTATACATTTTTGTATCTGTACATATCCTTGGGATGTGTATATGTAAAAAGTCTTACTTTTAAAACCGATATACGTGTATTTCTCATTGCATCTTTTGTGTTTTTAGGTATATTCGGTGCAGCAAATGCGGGCTTTCGGGGATTTTTGTATGGTGCAATAAATTCTTTTGCCGCACCTTTGTTTTATGTGTTTTTAAAAAAGGAAATGAAAAGTGAAAAGATTTAGAATTATTTATATATTTTTAGGGGCGTTTTTTGTGTGCATCTTTGCCAGACTGTTTTATTTGCAGGTAATAACCTGTGAAAGTGCAAGACAGAGCGTTTCACAAAGACTCGCCCTGTCCGAAACGGAGTACGCCCCACGTGGAGAAATAACTGACCGAAACGGTACAGTTTTAGCAGGGAACAGACAGGGATATATTCTGAGAATTAAAAAGGATACGGAAGAAAAAGTTGAGCTTACTCTCAACAATCTGTGTACTCTTTTAAAAATTCCTGTTAACGAAATGAAGCAGGATATGAAAGATGCCGACTTTTCTCACTATAACCCCTTCATAGTCAGCGAGGACGCTTCTAAAGAATTAGTAACTGCAATAAAGGAAAGCCCCGAAAAATTTCCCTGCGTTCAGTTAAAAATTCGCCCCGTCAGAGAGTATTTTTTCCCTGAGAGTGCAGTGCACATCCTGGGCAGGTGCGGTATGATAAGTCAGGAAGAATTTTTAAAAAATCCTTCCTACCGCAGAGACGATTATATAGGAAAACAGGGTGCTGAAAAAGCATTTGAAAAATACTTGCGTGGTACAGACGGCAAAGCTGCCATAGAAAAGAAAGGCAAAACCTATGATACCGACATCCCTTCACTTCCGGGAAAAACTGTGGCACTTACCATTGATTTGCCCCTACAGCAGGCGACAGAAACGGCATTAGCAAACACCATCCAAAATACCTATGGTGCACAGTCGGGGGCAATTGTAATAACCGACGTCACCTCATCAGAGGTCCTTGCAATGGCGTCATACCCTGCTTATAATATAAAAAGCTTTAATCAAGACTACAAAAACCTTTTAAAAGACAGCCGCAAGCCTATGTTTAACCGTGCCATAGCGGGACTCTATGAGCCAGGCTCAACCTTTAAACCCGTTACCGCTATTGCTGCTTTAGAAAATGGTATTATAACCCCCGACACCATTATTAAAACATTGGGGGAATATGACTATTACGACAGGAGCTTTCGTTGTAATATTTTCAGGCAAACAGGAAAAACTCACGGGAGCATCAATGTTTCACAAGCCCTTGGCGTTTCCTGTAACTACTTTTTTTATGAGCTTGCAGACAGAACAGGCATTGAGAAAATCGCAAAAACAGCATATCACTTTGGACTTGGTGCGGCTTCTGGCATTGAGTTGTCAGGCGAGGAGGCAACAGGTACCATCGCTCACCCCGAAAACCGCAGTACCCACTGGTATGCAGGCGATACCCTGCAAGCCTCAATCGGGCAAAGCGACAATCGTTTTACTCCCGTGGCTTTAGCCAATTACGCAGCTTCCCTTGCCAATGGCGGAAGTCTTCATAAAGCTCATATTTTAAAAAGCATTGACGGAGTACCTGAAAAAAATGTACTCTTAAATAAAATTAAAATGTCTCCCGATACCCGTTCGGCTATTCATCAGGGTATGGTGTACGTTACCACAAAGGGTACGGCAAAAGATATATTCCGCGGTTTTCCTGTAAAAGTTGCAGGAAAAACAGGCTCTGCCCAGACTGCCAAAAAAACAAACGGCTTATTTATAGGGTACGCTCCTGCAGATAATCCGAAAATCGCTTTTTGTGCGGTAATTGAAGGAGCACCCTCAGGAAATGTGGCAGCAAGTGCTGTAAAAGACGTATTAAAAACTTACTTTAACATAGGACAGAAAGGAAATTGACAATGATTACACTAAAAGGCAGCCCCAAGGGCATAATGATTACAATAGAGGAGGCGAATTTTAAAACCGCCTGTGCTGAGCTTCCCGAAAAGTTACAGAGCAGTGCCGAATTTTTTAACGAAGAAACCCTAGAAGTATTTTTAACCTCCACCACACTTACCGAAGCAGAGGTTTTTGAACTTCGTCCCATTGTTTGTGAGGTTCTTTCAAATACACAGGTGATTTTTATCGAAACTCCCCCAAAAATGCTCCCAAAACAACACTCACCATTAGATGATTTAGGGAGTGATGAAGGAATAACAAAATTTGTCAGAACTACTGTTGCACAAGGTGAAACTGTGGAATATGAAAACAACTTGATAATTATCGGCGACGTAGAGCGCGGAGCTTGTGTGAAATGTTCAGGAAATCTTTTTGTTATGGGGTCACTCTTCGGTTCTGTCACTATAACAAACCCCCAAAGCGTAGTAGTTGCCATGAAACTGATGCCTGAAATTTTGAAAATCGGCGAAATTTCCACAACAGTTAAGCAGAGCACCCTGAAAAAATTCCTCTCTACCCCCGAAATTGCCTACCTTACAGGCTCAGAAATAAAAATAGAGCAGTACACATAATTTTTTTCAAAAAAATCTAGACTCCAATTGTAAATTATGGTATAATTTAGTCGATGCGGTAAAATTTTGCAAACTTTCACAGACAGGGGATGGTAGAAAAATGAATATTGCATTAATTGCACACGATAAGAAAAAAGAATTGATGATACAGTTTTGTATAGCATACAAGGGAATTTTGTCAAAGCATATGCTCTGTGCAACAGGAACAACAGGAAGTTTAGTTGCCGATGCAACAGGTCTTGAAGTTCACAGATTTTTATCAGGTCCCCAGGGTGGCGACCAGCAGATCGGTGCACGTATTGCGTATAACGAGATTGATCTCGTGTTGTTTTTCCGTGACCCCTTAACTGCACAGCCTCACGAGCCTGACGTATCAGCACTTTTAAGACTCTGTGATGTACATAATGTACCTTTGGCTACAAACGTAGCAACGGCAGAAGTTTTAGTCCGTGGATTAGAGCGTGGCGATTTGGATTGGAGAGATATTGTTAATCCTAAGAATTAGTAAAAAAAGGCACTCACTATTGTGAGTGCCTTTTCTATTCTTCTTTTTTCTTTACTTTACCTACTATTGCTATTCCTGATAAGAATACCACCGTCACACCTACACACATCAGTGCTCTGGATAACGCTCCCAAATCCTTGGCAGGTTCAGGTGTTTCCTGCGATGACAGCACCGATGACAGCGACGTGGTAACTGCAGACGCATCATACAAAAGCATATATGTTCTGTATAAAAATTCTGCACCTTCTTCTCTTGTAACCGGTGTCTTTGGAGAGAATTCTCCTGTGTTTTCCACAAGTCCGCACTGTACTGCGATTGATATGTAGCCCACGGCATCCGACGAAATCTCTTCTTTATCCGCAAACTGCAGATATTCTAAAAAATTGTCAGGGTACTGATATCCCTTTCTGTCTGCAAGAACTTTACCGCAAAGTGCCAGCAAATGCTCTTTTGTAACGGAAGATTTTCCTTCGAAGTTGCCTTTCTCATCTGCTTTTGTCAAGCCGAGTTTTTCCGCAGTCGCTATGTATTCATAGTATTTGTTTCCTTCTTTTATATCAGGAAAACTCACTTGTGCCTCTTCGTTTATGTTGTAGAACATCTTCACCAAAGCCATAGTGAAATCATATTTTGTAAGATTTGTGCGAGGGTAGAAATTTTTTCTTTTATCAAGAGTAAAGACACCCTTTGATACTAAAAATCTTATGGCTTCACTTCTTGAAAGACTTATACTTTCAGCATCATTTATGGTCACATCATTTTCAACAACCTGATAATTGCCTGAACGAAGTGCGGAAAATTCTATGGTTCCGTTTAGTTCATCGAACTGACCGCCACGGTTGTCTGTGGCTCCCTCATAACTTGCAATAACAGTAGAGTACTCATGTTTCGCAGGAACAACAAACCACACAGGCGCTGGTATACTGTCTGCAGGATGGTTGTTTCTGTCCGTAAATACAATGGAGTAGTCCTCATCATTTTTTGTATATTCAATGCTGAATGTATCTGTATTTTCCTCCAAAACCGCAAGCTCTGCAGTGTTTACATATATACTGTGTTCTGCATCAAGGTTGATTCTCAATCCCGAAACACTTGAGAGTGTCTCGCTTACTCCCTCCTGAAACTCAATACGTACAGGTCTTTTTAAATCTACCCCCTTACACACAAGCTCAGGGATTGTGCGTGCGGTTCTTATCTGGGAAACATTTTTAGATTTGCACACAGACACAAGCTGTCCCATGCAAATTGCTCCGTTTTCGGCAATAATTGAAACTGCATCCTTTGTAACAGTAAGAGTATTGTTGTGTGCCTTAAGAGCCGCTCGCGAACACTTATTTACCGCATATTCCATAAACTGTGCCACGACTTTTTTGCCGTTTTCATTTACTCCGCCTGAGACAGACACCAATGATGAAAGATAATTTACATAATCGTCGATACCACGGAATGATGCACATCGCCCATAGTCGGGTGTGATATTTGAAGGTACATTCTCTGCGGATATAAGCCCCGCTAAATTCTCTGTATCAAGGTCTTTTTCGCTGGTATAATACTTTGTCTGTAAAAGCTCACCATCAAGTAACGCCCAACGCTTACTGTATGAAAATTCCATTTTTTCACTATTAGAGTCATTGACAAAAAATTCAACAAGTACCGCCGTATCGCTTAAAACAGAAATTCTTGAAAAATCACGAAAATTTCCTAAAGCTACTGACTTTTTAATTTTTTCACGCTGTGCAGATGAAAAAATCATGGTATCATCAGAAATACTGTTTAAAAAATTATATCTTTTAAACGCACGCGTTGCGGCACCGTTCCTCCCAAAAGAATGAATATCATCAGGAATAATATTTACCACATTGAGATAATCTGTCGCAAATTTCTGAAGATATTCTGCCGTAGCCTCAGATATCTGTGCTACATCTGAAAATACTTCTGCATCTCCTTTAAAATTCCCTGCTCCTGTAGATAGGTTTTCCTGTGCAACAACCTCCAAAACAGGCACATTGTTTGGAAAACTCATCTTATAAGTGTACAAAAGCTGTCTGTATACAACCTGTCCCATATAATAAAATATGTCTGTTTTTGTATCCTGAACATATTTTAAATTTTTAAAGAACACAAAGGGGACATCCTTGTTCTCTGACGCAGCAATTGCCGCACCGTCCTTATAATAAAAGGAAAATACTTTGCCGTGATTATCAGAAAACAGTTCAGGAACATCATCGCCTGTTACATCAACCAATACAAAATTTGAAGCATTAGATGAAGTGATTATTCTTCTGTATTCGGCCTCCCACGCTGCTTCCTGTGCAAAGGAAACGGGAATAAAAGTCACTAATATAATAATTGTCAGAAACAATGAAATAATTTTTTTCATAATTTGCATCTCCTGAGGGAAATATATATTTATTATATAGTTTAATATATAAAAAATCAATGCTTTTTCGCCAAAATATGTATCAGCAATAACACCATAAAAAATATTGTAAAAAAATGCTTGACAAAATAAACTTTATAGTGTAAAATACATTTTGTCAGTTTTGTGGCGGCATAGCTCAGTTGGCTAGAGTACTCGGTTCATACCCGATTGGTCGCTGGTTCAAATCCAGCTGCCGCTACCAATTTAACATATGAATATATGGCCCGTTGGTCAAGCGGTTAAGACACCGCCCTTTCACGGCGGTAACACGAGTTCGAGTCTCGTACGGGTCACCATAAAAAAGCATCAATCTTGTATCAAGATTGGTGCTTTTTTCTTACGAAATACGCCTAACAATGTAAGGCTGAGAAAAAGTGGTACAGAATAAACAAACCAAGCCCGTAGGGGTGTGCCCCGAAGTCGTACGTGTGTACGACGAGAGGTGAGGTTTGTTTAAGTTCAAAACATAAATTAATAAGGCACTCGTGACGAGTGCCTTCATTAATTCATTGATAATACAATTATTGTTTTGAACGGTTATGTGCCGCTTTTTAAAGCCGACTAGTTTTTAAAACTATGAACTGGTGCAGGAATACGACCGCCACGGCGGATAAATTCTGTGCTCGCCTTATCATTTACAGGCATTACAGGACCTGTTCCGAGTAAACCGCCAAAGTCCACCGTATCTCCCACCACTTTTCCGGGAGCAGGGATGATTCTTACTGCAGTGGTTTTCTGGTTTATCATACCGATTGCCGCCTCATCTGCGATTATTGCAGCGATTGTTTCGGCAGAAGTTTCCCCGGGTACACAAATCATATCAAGACCAACACTGCACACACAGGTCATTGCCTCAAGCTTATCTAAAGAAAGCGTTCCTGCTGTAACCGCGTCTATCATTCCTGCGTCTTCACTCACAGGAATAAATGCACCGGAAAGACCGCCAACGAAGGATGATGCCATAATACCACCCTTTTTAACTGCATCATTAAGTAGTGCTAATGCCGCCGTTGTGCCGTGAGTTCCGCACTGCTCAAGTCCCATTTCTTCCAATATATGAGCAACGCTGTCACCAACTGCCGGTGTGGGAGCTAGCGATAAGTCAACTATACCAAAAGGAACACCGAGTCTTTTTGATGCCTCACGAGCTACCAACTGTCCCATTCTTGTTATCTTAAATGCAGTTTTCTTAATGGTTTCTGCAACCACCTCAAAGTCTGCACCCTTTACCTTTTCCAACGCACATTTTACAACACCAGGGCCTGAAACGCCTACGTTTATCACGTATTCTGCCTCGCCAACACCGTGGTATGCACCTGCCATAAAGGGGTTGTCCTCTACACTGTTACAGAATACCACAAGCTTTGCACATCCGAAGCCGTCAGCAGCACGAGTAATTTGGGCAGTTTCTTTTACAATTTTGCCCATCTTTGCTACTGCATCCATATTTATACCTGCTTTGGTTGACCCTACATTTACACTTGAGCAAACCCGCTCAGTTGTAGCTAGTGCCTCAGGTATAGCGTTAATCATTGCCATTTCAGTAGGTGTAATACCCTTTTGCACAAGTGCTGAAAATCCTCCGATAAAGTTTACTCCTACTTTTATTGCAGCAGCATCTAAAGTTTTAGCCAGCTTTACAAAATCCTTTGGGTTTTCTGACTGCAAAATTAAAGACGCGGGTGTTACTGAAATTCTTTTGTTGATTATGGGGACGCCATATCTAACAGAGATTTCTTCTGCAACAGAAACTAAATTTTCTGCCGCTTTTGTGATTTTGTCATATACCTTTTTGCACACTGTATCCACATCATCTCCTGCACAGGAGAGAAGTGAAATACCCATTGTGACCGTTCTGATATCCAAGTGCTCTTCTGATATCATTTTTATGGTTTCTAAGATGTCATTTCTGTCAATTATCGCCATAATGCCACCTCTTATATTCTGTGCATAGCAGAAAACAAACCCTCATGCTGAACATTTATTTCGGTTCCGAGAGTTTTTCCCAATGCCTTTAAATCTTCTGACAACTGACCTGCTGTAATATCTGATGCCACAGTGTCAACCAACATTATCATGGTAAAAATATCCTGCATAATTGTCTGTGAAATATCTAATATATTAATATTTTTGTCTGCTAAGTATCCGCTCACGCCCGCAATAATTCCTGTGCGGTCCTGACCTACTACTGTTACTACTGCTTTCATTGTTTTTTCTCCTTTGTTAATGTGTTTGTACATATAATAACAGAAAAGATTATAACTTTCAAGGCAATTTTTTAATTTCCTCTTTAAATTTGGCAGACTTTGGTGTATAATAACTATATATGGATTTTTTTGAAAGGATTTGATTTTATGCAAACCTACGTTAAACTTTCATCTATTGTGGAAGAATACAGTTTAAAGCCTATTGTCACACCGGCAGGCTGCGGTGATATCGAAATCACCGTTGCAGACATTAACCGCCCCAGTCTTCAGCTTGCAGGCTTTTTTGAATATTTTGACCCTGCACGTATTCAGATTATCGGTATGGTAGAGTATACCTATCTTAAATCTTTAACACCAGATGCGCGCTATAATTCCATTGAGCGTCTTTTCAAAGAGCCTGTCCCTGCAGTAATTATTACCCGCAACATGGTGCCGTTCCCTGAATTTATTGAATGTGCAAAAAAATATAACAGGGCACTTTATGTCAGCGATTACAGCACATCAAGATTTACAAGTGCAATTATCCTTTATTTAAACGTAGCTTTAGCTCCCATGACACAACTTCATGGCGTGTTGGTTGAGGTTTACGGCGAGGGAATTCTGCTCCTTGGTGAGTCAGGCGTAGGTAAATCTGAAACCGCTATCGAGCTTGTAAAGCGTGGACACAGACTTGTTGCAGACGATGCAGTTGAGATAAGAAGGGTTTCAAATAAATCCTTAGTAGGCTCAGCACCTGAAATTATCCGTCATTTTATTGAGCTTCGTGGCATAGGTATAGTAGATGTAAAACGTCTTTTCGGTATGGGTGCTGTAAAGGACACAGAAAACATCGACCTTGTTATTAATCTCGAAAACTGGCAACAGGGCAAAGCCTACGACAGATTAGGTATTGACACTGAGGTTGTTGATATTTTGGGTATTGAAGTGCCTTCACTTACAATTCCCATCAAGCCCGGTCGAAACCTCGCCATGATAGTAGAGGTTGCAGCAATGAACGCCCGCCAGAGAAAAATGGGTTATAATGCTGCAGAAGAGTTGAACGATAGAATGTTAAATCAGGAGTAAATTTGATGAATTTTCAAGAACTGAAAAATCAGATACAATCTAAAATATTTGGGGTGGTTGAGTTGAACTATCCCTTAGCTGAGCACACCTCTTTTAAAATAGGAGGCAACGCCGACCTTTATGTTTGTCCCAACAATTTAATGGAGCTAATCTCCACAGTAGAACTGTGCAGAAAAGCAAACGCCCCGTACTTTTTATTGGGTGCAGGCTCTAACCTTTTGATTTCTGATAAGGGCATTCGCGGTGTTGTGATAAAGCTGGGCGACGGCTTTGACTATGCCCACGCAAAAGGCGACTACATCTTAGCAGGTGCAGGTGTGTCTTTGGCGAAACTCTCTGCCGAAGCAAAGAACGCCGAGCTTACAGGACTTGAGTTTGCATCAGGAATTCCGGGGTCACTAGGCGGTGCAATCTACATGAATGCAGGTGCCTACGGCGGAGAAATGAAGGATGCAATCGCAGAGGTTTCCTATATAGATGACGACGGCACAGTAAAAACCGTCGAAGGTTGCGATTGTGACTTTGGTTACAGACAGAGTATATTCAATAAAGGAAATAAAATCATTATTTCCGCAAAGCTTACACTAAATAAAGGAAACAAAGAAGAAATTTTAGCCACAATGCGTGACTTAAATGCCAGAAGAAAAGAAAAACAACCTTTAGAATATCCATCAGCAGGCAGTACCTTCCGTCGTCCTGAGGGACATTTTGCAGGAGCATTGATCGAGTCATCAGGATTAAAGGGCACACGCATCGGCGGAGCAGAGGTAAGCACAAAACACGCAGGCTTTATAATTAATGCAGACAATGCAACATCAAAAGACGTGCTTGATTTAATTGCTCATGTACAAAAGGTTGTAAGAGAAAAGCACGGCGTAGAGCTTCATCCCGAAGTGAAAATAATAGGAGAAGAATAACAAAAAGGGGTGTGACGCACCCTTTTTTACACAAAATATAGTTTCTTTAAAACAGAATAACCACAAAACCTTGAAACCCCTAAAAATATCACATTTTTTGCAAAAAAATGCTTGACTAAAAAATATCTTTGTGATATACTACAAGATACTTGGGTGGATAGGTTCTTTTTTTTTGCTTAAAAAAAATTGCAACTTGTCCAAAAATCAGTTAATAAATTATGATATAAATTTAAGGAGGCGTGACATATGAGAACAAGAATTACTCTCGCATGCTCAGAATGTAAACAGAGAAACTACGACACAATGAAAGAAAAGAAAAACACACCCGACAGAATAGAGCTTAACAAGTACTGCAGATTCTGCAAAAAGCACACACTTCATAAGGAAACAAAATAAGTTTTTTAGTCGGTAATATTGATTAAACAAGGAGTGAGTTGTAATGGCAGAAGCTCAGAAGGCAAAGAAGCCTAACAAAATAGCAAACTATTTCCGTGAATTAAAAGCAGAGTTCAAAAGAATATCATGGCCCAGCTTTAAGCAGGTAAGAAACAACACAGGCGTTGTTCTTGCTTTCATTATTTTGCTTGGCGTATTTATCGCTATTGTTGACCTCATCTTTACTTACGCTCTTTCTTTCTTAGGCTAAGTAAAATTTAATTTTCAGGAAAAGGAGGCAAAAGAGGCTTTGCTTCTTTTATAAAGATATGGCTGAAGCTAAGTGGTATGTTATTCATACCTTTTCAGGATATGAGAAAAAAGTTCAGACAGACTTGGAAAAGACCATTGAAAACCGCAACCTCCATGACAAAATCTTGGATATCAAGGTTCCTATGGAAGAGGTTGTGGAACAAAAAGGTAACGAGCAGAAAATTGTTTCAAGAAAGCTCCTTCCCGGCTATGTTATTGTTAAAATGGTTATGACAGACGACACCTGGTACGTTATCAGAAACACCCGCGGTGTAACAGGCTTTGTTGGCCCCGGTTCAAAACCCGTGCCATTAACAGACGAAGAGGTTCATGCTATGGGTATCGAACGCCGTACTGTTGAGGTTAACTTCTCAGTTGGCTCTTCTGTTCGCGTTACAGGCGGTGCTTTTTCAGATTTTGTTGGCGTTGTTGACGAAATCAATACAGAAAAGCAGACAGTTCGTGTTATTGTTTCAATGTTCGGCAGAGAAACACCTGTTGAGCTTGACTTCTCTCAGATTGAAATTTTAGATTAGTTTTTTAAGCGATTTGCTTAAAATATAGAGGCGAAAGCCTCACGCAGTACGCAAGGAAGGGTTTTCTTGCGTGTGGGAGGACAAAGAAAATGGTCTTTGTTCGCCATTACCACATTTTTATTAAGGAGGTGCACATATAATGGCACAGAAAATTGCAGGTTACATCAAGTTGCAGATTCCCGCAGGTAAAGCTACACCGGCTCCCCCGGTTGGTCCCGCCCTCGGTCAGCACGGTGTAAACATCGTTCAGTTCACAAAGGAGTTTAATGAAAAGACAGCTAAAGACGCAGGTTTAATTATCCCTGTCGTTATTACAGTATACGCTGATAGATCTTTCTCTTTCATTACTAAAACTCCCCCGGCAGCAGTTCTCTTAAAGAAGGCTGCTAAAATCGAAAAAGGTTCAGGCGTTCCTAACAAGACAAAGGTAGCTACAGTTTCTAAAGACGCTATCCGTCAGATCGCTGAAACAAAAATGCCCGATCTTAATGCCGCTTCAATCGATGCTGCTATGAGCATGATTGCAGGTACAGCAAGAAGTATGGGTATCGTAGTAGAAGACTAATTTCGGTTTTTTTAATTAAGTGGGAGAGTGAGAGTTCACTTGTTTGACCACAAAAGGAGGAAAAAAATAATGTTTAGAGGTAAAAACTATCAGGAGAGCGCAAAGCTCGTAGATAGAGCAAAGCTTTATGATCCTGAAGAAGCTTTAGACGTAGTTATTAAGGCTTCTAAGGCAAAATTCGACGAAACAGTTGAAGTTCACGTTAAATTAGGCGTTGACTCAAGACACGCTGACCAGCAGGTTCGTGGTGCTATCGTTCTGCCCCACGGTACAGGTAAAACAGCTCGTGTTTTAGTATTCGCTAAAGGCGATAAGTTAGCAGAAGCAGAAGCTGCAGGAGCAGACTTTTTCGGCGGCGAAGAGCTTATCCCCAGAATTCAGAACGACGGTTGGTTTGATTACGACGTTGTTGTTGCAACACCCGACATGATGGGCGTTGTAGGTCGCTTAGGTAAGGTATTAGGTCCTAAGGGTTTAATGCCCAGCCCCAAAGCCGGCACAGTAACAATGGACGTTACAAAGGCTGTTAATGAAATCAAGTCAGGTAAGATTGAATACCGTCTTGACAAAACAAACATCATCCATTGCCCCATCGGAAAAGTTTCTTTCGGTGTTGAAAAGCTCGCTGATAACTTCAAGGCACTCCTTGGCGCTATCATCAAAGCTAAGCCCGCAGCTGCTAAGGGACAGTACATCAAGAGCTGTGCAGTAGCTTCAACAATGGGTCCTGGTGTTAAAATCAATCAGGCAAAACTTTCTGACTAATTTTGCTTGACAAAAGCAATTTCTTATGTTAGAATAACTATTGCTAAAAAAAGTAAATATTTTTTCCGCAGACAGCAGGTGCACAACACAATCGTGTTAAGTGCTTAAATTAGCCCGCCGAGGAATTGCTTTGAATTAAAATTTCAGGACTTTTCTTCGTATGCGGAGAAAAGTCCTTTAAATTTATAACCACAGCGAGGTGAAAATTAAATGGCAAGTGAAAAAATCTTACAGCAGAAACAGCAGATGGTTGCAGATTTAGCTGAAAAGTTTAGAACAGCAGCAGCAGGTGTATTCGTTGACTACTGTGGTCTTACAGTTGCTGAAGACACAGAGCTCCGTAACAAATTAAGAGAAGCTGGTGTAGAATATACAGTTGTAAAGAACACAATCACAAAGCGCGCAGCTCATGATGCCGGTTTTTCTGATTTCGACGAAATCTTAAACGGACCTACAGCTTTAGCTTTCAGCTTTGATGACGTTGTTGCTCCTGCAAAAACATTAGCAGAATTTGCTAAAACTCACGAAGTATTCACATTAAAAGCAGGCTTTATGGATGGCAAGGCTATGACAATGGATGAGCTTAACACATTGGCTCAGACACCTTCAAAGGAAACCTTGTATGCTATGCTTGCTGGTGGCTTGAATGCTACAATCGCAGGTCTTGCTCGTGCTCTTAACGCAGTTGCAGAACAGCAGGGCGAAACCGCATAATTAAACTTAAGTACATTAAAGAAAGTAAAATTTTAGACAAAATTTAGGAGGAAATTAAAATGAGTGAAAAGATCACAGCTATGATTGAAGAGATTAAAGCTCTTACAGTTTTAGAATTATCAGAATTAGTAAAGGCAATTGAAGAAGAATTCAACGTATCAGCAGCTGCTCCCGTTGCAGTTGTAGGTGCAGTTGCAGGCGGTGCTGCAGCAGCAGAAGAAAAGACAGAATTTGACGTAGAATTAACAGAA
>JAZNWB010000085.1:0-5048 GCA_045593125.1 Congzhengia sp.
CTTTCGCTTAACCCCCAAAGTGCAGTAGCATCGCTAAAAGACATAAGGTTATCAAATGGAGTTTCAATCTTTTTACCGTTTTCCCAGAGCTCGTCGCAGGATAAGTCAAGCTCATCGTTCCACACAATACCATATCCCCCAACGTCAACTGCTACGTTTTGAAATTCCTCAGGATTTTCAATAAATAATTTAAATGCAGAAAATTTTGTAAATAATGGATTTACATCATATATCTTTGTCACACCTTCACAAAACTGAACACTTATCTTGTATTCAGGGAGAGGTGAAACGTTCTTTATTTTATGAAACATAAACATTCCTCCTTACTCAAGTGGTGCGAGCTGTTTAAACTCCTGTGTTTCCCAGATTTCTTTTAGGTCTGCCCTGTGAATTTCAATCCATTCTCTTACCATATTTAATGCTTTTACAGGGAGATATCCGTCGAGAACTTCGCCTGTCATAAAATCAATGGCAGCAACATCGTCATTATATATTGCGTGAATATGGGGCGGATTATGCTCGCTTTGCAAAAAATACATTCTAATTATTATTCCATAAAATCTTGATAGTACCGGCATAGAATCAACTCCTCTCGTTATTATTGTATCACGATACCGTGATGCTGTCAATCCTTATTTTATTATTTCTATCCTTTTCCCCTTCGACTCAATTATCCCCTCATCATTTAACTTTTTAATTTCCCTTTGCATTGCGCTTCTGTCAATGCTTAAGTAATCTGCCAGAGATGAAAGAGAAAAGGGCAGAGTAAAGGAAAATGAGCCCTGTTCGTTTGCCTGAATTTCAAAGTATGCTACAAGCTTTTCTCTTATAGTTCTTTTGCTCAGAACTTCAATGTGGTGTGACTGTGCCGACATTTTTTTTGCAAGCAGCGAAAAAAGATTATCTAAAAATCTTTTGTGGTGTGAGCAGGCGTTCTGACATTGTGTTATAGCACGGCTATATTTTATGATTATAACCTGGCATGGCTCTTTTGCCGTAACAAAAACCTCATCAAAATTAGAATAGGGCGAAAACATTTCGCCAAATATAGAATCTTTAGTATATCGCTCTAATATAGTCTGGTTTCCGTCATAGTCATACGACACCATTTCTGCCGTTCCAGAAAGTAATATATATATACTATCAATGTTTCTTTCAAATGACATTATTGTTTCATTTGTGTTACAAATTTTAAGTTTTCCGTCGGCACATTTCATCATTTTTTTTATCTCATCATCGCTAAAACCGCGAAATAATGCGGAATTCTGCATCTTCTTGCACCTCACTATATTGTGTTTTATTTTTTTACTGTCAACTATATTTTGTATTATACCAAAATTTAGTTGCAAATGCAACAGTTTTTTAAATTTATTTGTTGTATAATTGGTATTGCGAATAAGGGAACTATGAAAAAGAGGAGTGGAAATGAAATGTTAGTAATTAAAAGAGACGGAACAACCGTAGATTTCGACAGAGCAAAAATCGAAACTGCTATCCGTAAGGCAAACGCTGAGGTTGAAGAGCGTGACCGTGCCACCGACGAAGAAATCGAGGAGATTCTGTCTTATATTGAAACAAGAAAATGCAGAAGAATATTGGTTGAGGATATTCAGGATATCGTTGAGCAGAAGCTCATGGAGAAGGACCGCTTTATTCTTGCAAAAATATACATAATTTACCGTTATTCACGTGCTTTGGTGCGTAAGGCTAACACAACGGACGAATCTATCCTAAGCCTTATTAAAAACGCAAATAAAGACGTTATGGAGGAGAATTCAAACAAAAATGCTATCGCTGCGTCAACACAGCGTGACTTGATTGCCGGCGAGGTTTCAAAAGACCTTACCAACAGAATTTTACTTCCTGAAAAAATATCAAAGGCTCATGAAGACGGCGTTCTTCACTTCCATGATGCCGATTACTTTATTCAGCCCATCTTCAACTGCTGTTTAATTGATATCGGAAATATGCTTGAAAACGGCACAGTTATGAACGGAAAGCTTATTGAAACACCAAAGAGCTTTCAGGTTGCCTGCACAATTGTTACACAGATTATTGCAGCAGTTGCCAGCAGTCAGTATGGCGGTCAGTCCGTTGACGTTCGCCACTTAGGTAAATACTTAAGAAAAAGCCACGAAAAGTTTAAAGAAAGCATCCGTCGCGCATCTGAGGGCGAGCTCTCAGAAGAAATGGTTGAAAAGCTTGCTATGGGAAGAACAAAGGACGAGCTTCGTTCAGGTGTTCAGACAATTCAGTACCAGATTAACACCCTTATGACAACCAACGGTCAGTCGCCTTTCGTAACCCTTTTCTTAAACCTTGATAAAAACGATGAATATGTAAAAGAAAACGCGATGATTATAGAAGAAATTCTTCGTCAGCGTTTAGAGGGTATAAAGAACGAGGCAGGCGTTTATGTAACACCTGCGTTCCCGAAACTCGTTTATGTTTTGGACGAGCACAACTGCTTAAAAGGCGGAGAATACGATTATATCACAAAGCTTGCGGTTCAGTGTTCAATCAAGCGTATGTACCCCGACTATATTTCAGCTAAGAAAATGCGTGAAAACTACGAGGGTAATGTGTTTAGCCCCATGGGCTGCAGAAGCTTCTTATCCCCCTGGAAAGACGAAAACGGAAACTACAAGTTTGAGGGTCGTTTCAATCAGGGTGTTGTAAGTATCAACCTTCCTCAGATTGGTCTTATTGCTAAAGGCGATGAAAAGCTTTTCTGGGATTTATTAGATGAAAGACTCGAGCTTTGCTATGAGGCGTTAATGTGCCGTCATCGTGCGCTTCTCGGCACCAAATCAGACGTAAGCCCTGTTCATTGGCAGTACGGTGCGATTACACGTAAAGCTAAAGGCGAGGTTATCGACGACTTATTATTCGGCGGTTATTCCTCAATTTCTTTAGGTTATATCGGTTTATACGAAGTAACAATGGCTATGAAAGGTGTTTCCCACACAACGCCTGAGGGCCAGGAATTTGCACTCCGTGTTATGAACCGCTTAAGACAGGCAACCGACACATGGAGAGAAGAAACCAACATCGGTTTTGCACTATACGGAACACCTGCAGAATCACTTTGCTACAGATTTGCAAGAATTGACAAAAAGAAATTTGGCAGTGTTACCGACATTACAGACAAAGGTTACTACACCAACTCATACCACGTTGACGTTCGTGAAGAAATCGACACATTCTCAAAATTCGAGTTTGAAAGTCAGTTCCAGAAAATTTCTTCAGGCGGTGCGATTTCTTATGTTGAAATCCCCAATATGCGTCATAACGCCGAGGCTATTGAAGATGTTGTAAGATTTATTTATGACAATATTCAGTATGCTGAGTTTAACACAAAGAGCGATTACTGTCACGAATGTGGCTTCGACGGCGAAATTATTATTAATGATGACAACGAGTGGGAATGCCCTGTTTGTCACAACAAAGACCACGCAAAACTTAATGTAACACGCAGAACCTGCGGATACTTAGGTGAAAACTTCTGGAACGTGGGTAAAACAAAAGAAATAAAAGCAAGAGTATTGCATCTGTAAAAGAAGGTTTAATAAATGAATTATTCAGGTATAAAAACCCACGATGTTGCAAACGGAACAGGTGTGCGTGTGTCGCTGTTTGTCAGCGGATGCACGCACCACTGTAAAGATTGCTTTAATCCTGAGACGTGGGATTTTAATTACGGAAACGAGTTTACGAAACAGCAGGAAGACGAAATAATTGCGGCGCTTTCGCCCTCATATATAAAAGGTTTTTCACTTTTGGGCGGCGAGCCTTTCGAGCCATCTAACCAAAAGGTTTTAACGCCCCTTTTAAAAAGAATAAAAGAAACCTACCCCGATAAAACCGTATGGTGCTACACAGGGTATCTTTTAGACGAGGAGCTTTTATCTGAAAGTCGTGCAAGATGCGAATTTACCGACGAAATGTTATCTTATATTGATATTTTAGTAGACGGTGAGTTTATGAAAGACTTAAAAGACCTTAACCTAAGATTTCGAGGCAGTAGCAATCAGAGAATTATTGAGCTTCCAAAGACTTTAGAAACGGGCGAAATTCATTTGTCCAAGGAAAATATGATATATTTGGGAAAGGCTAAACAAAATGGATAGAACGATTGTAAAATTTACAAAATTAGACGAAAGAGCAGTTGCCCCCACATACGGAACACCTTTTGCTGCAGGTGCAGATTTGCGTGCGATTTGCGACGATGCAGTTACAATTAATCCCCATGAAACAGTCTTAATTCACACAGGGATTGCAACAGAAATTCCCGACGGTTTAGTTGGCTTGGTTTACGCAAGAAGCGGCTTAGCTTCTAAAAGAGGATTAGCACCGGCAAACTGCGTTGGTGTAATTGACAGTGATTATAGAGGCGAAATTATGGTTGCGCTTCATAACTACTCAAATACTCCTCAGACAATCGAAAACGGCGAGCGCGTGGCTCAGCTTGTTATTGCGCCGTACATTCCGGCAGAATTTATTGAAACGGAAAGTTTAACCGATACCGATAGAGGTGCAGGTGGTTTCGGTTCAACAGGAACTAAATAATAGAAAAATAAAAGTGGCTGTAGCAAAATGCACACACCACACAAGGCATAGAAAACGCATAACAAAGCCTTTTGCTTATGTTTAAAAAAATTTGCATAGATTTAAGGAGGAAATTCGTCGTTTGACGAATTTCTTCTGTTTTATGCCTTGTGTTTTGAACAAACCTCACCTCCCGGCGTACCCACGTACGCCTTCGGGGACTCCCCTGCGGGTTCGGTTTGTTCAATCTGTGCTATTTTCCGTCCAGCCCAAAAGGAGCTGTAGCAAAATGATTTCATTTTGCTACAGCTCCTTATTTATTATTAGGATAAATCTTCAACGTAAAGAATTCTTGCTCCTGATTCATCAACTTTTGCAGGAGCTGTTTCTTTCTTTTCTTCAGGTTTCTTATCTCTTTCAGCAAAGAATTTTTCTGCAACCTGTGGGAAGAGCGCATAGCTTAAAACATCTTCCTCGCATTTTGCGATATCCTTTGTTTC
>JAZNWB010000086.1:0-12636 GCA_045593125.1 Congzhengia sp.
TTGCTATCGACAGCAAGCCTGCAATTGTTTCTTCAATCGCTGGCGAGCTTGTTGTTGAAGATGTAGATGCAACAGAATGTGAATACGGACTTCTTGCATCTGAACCTAAAGACGGAAGATCTAATTTAGAATCCGCGGCGATTACCGTTGACGGAGAAGAACCTGTATTTGTTGCTAAAGTTGGCAATATGGTTTGCACAGATATGGATTATGCACAGTCAGAAGCAAATTCAAAAAACAACGACTCTGATCCAAACAACGATGTAACAGTTGAAATTCCTGTTGCAAAAATCGGTACTAAATACTACACAACAGTTCAGGCTGCAATCGATGCGGCTACTGATGGCGACACTGTAATCATTAAGGAAGGTACATATGAAGTTCCTTCAATGAAGGCAGGCATTACAGTTGAAGGTAAAGGAAATGTTGTTCTTGAAGGTACTCTTTCAGGACATCTTAAAAACCTCACCTTGAAAAACCTTTATATCAAGGGTAGTAATGCACAAAGATGGGCATACGCTAAAGGTGAATACCTTACATTTGAAAATGTAACATTCCATGCCACAGGTGTTTACGCAATCCACTTCGACGGTATAGAAGCGGGCATAAATCTTACTTACAAGAATTGTACAATTATCGGCTGGGCAGCAATGGGCGGCTCTCCCGGAAGTTGCGTGTTTGACGGATGTACCATTAGGGACAACGGCACATACGGCGTAGTTCGTACCTACTTTGATGCAGAATTCAAAGATTGCACCTTTGATGTTGACGCTGCAAATCAAGATGATGTGTATCAGGATGGTCTGCACGTTGTTGATGCGGTTATGAAAGTTAACAATTGCACCAATGTCAACGGAAATATTGAAGACATCCTCAACATATCAAACGACGCTTACATCTTCGTTGATGACGAAATTGCTCTTGCTCCTGAAAACAAAACTTTAGCAGCAAACATAGGTTTTGACGTTTACGAAACTCTTCAGGCAGCCATCGATGCGGCTACTGATGGCGACACAATCAAAATTGCAAGCGGAAGATATGACGGTTTTGATATTTTGGTTGACAATGTAACTATTACAGGTATGACTGATGATGCTGAAATCATAATTAACAGTATCCCCGGCAATGCATTTATCGGCGTAAACGCAGAAGGTGTTTTAGTTGAAGGTTTGAAATTTATCATTCCTGAGGACTGTCAGAGAACAGGCGATTACTTAGATGGCTTTGATGCAGTAATTGGTTACTGGAGCAATAACTTTAATGCAGGCTCAAATGTAACTACAGGCTATGATGTAAAGAACTGTCATTTCGTAAATGAACACTCAGGTATTGGCGTTGCTATGTTTAACTTTAACAGCTTTGAAATCGTTGGTAATACCTTTGAAAACTTTAACGTTGGTATTCACACAATGTCCGATGGCTCTGCTATGGGCGATGTTGTTATCAGTGGTAATACATTTACAAGTGTTAATGAACCCGTAAATGTTTACTGGGGACAGACAGGCAATGACGACGACAGCATTGCAATCACAGGCAACAATTTCGTAAGTGCAAAGGATGCAGACGAAATAAAGATTACCGTTCACGATTATGCTTCAACAGTTACAGGTACATCCGGTATCGATGAAATCGACATTTCAGGCAATACATATTCTGCTGAAACAGAGGTTGTTCTTGTAGATGCGGCTTCTGATGTTTCTTCATCTGTAGAAAATACTCTTGAAAATGTTGAAAACGTTGTAGTTGATACAAAATATGCAGCGGTTGCAAGAATTGGTGCGGACAAATACTTTACTTCTATCGAAGCGGCTATTGGCGCAGCAAATCCAGGAGACGTAATCGACCTTTTAGGCAACAATGTAACAATTGACAAGGCATATGTTTTAAATAATGACATTACATTTAAAAATGGTATGTTGCTTTTTGACAACTATAATGGTTTAAATCCTGGCGTATATGATCCTGCAGGTCCCAATTATGCAGTTATGACAATTGGTGCTAATGTTACATTTGATAATGTAATTCTTACAGGCGAAAACGCTGTGGCACAACAGGGGATTTTCGTTTTAGGAACAAATGCAGTAATGTCACTTATAAACGGCTCTGAACTTAATGTGACAGCACCTACAGCTACTGCTGTTATTTACAGTGAGGGTACAGGAAAACTTGTCGTAAATGATTCTAAGATTAACATTGACGGCAACGGCAACGCAGTTCGTGGTATGCTTGCATTGGAGATTGATGCAGATAATGCAGAAATCACAATAGAAAATATAACTGACAATGCAATGAGAAATGTCAAGGGAACAATTGACAATTCTACAATCGCTATTGACGGTGCTGAATATGGTATCAAAAACACAGCTGAAGGCGAAGTGCTTGCAGTTACAGATTCTACAATCAAAGTAACAAACACAACCAACGAAAGTAGCAATGCAGGTATCTATCTTACAGGTCGTGACAAGCTTGATAATACAAATTCAACAATAGATGCAACAATCTTTATCGACGGTGGCGAAGGCGAAGATGTAGTATTAAATACACTTAGCTTTGAGACAAACGGAGGCAGTGCAATACCCTCTGTTGTAAGAAATCAGGGTGAAGTTGTAGACTTATCAGGCTACAAGCCTGAAAAATCAGGATATACCTTTGCTGGTTGGTACAGCGACGAGGCATTGACACAAGAGGTAATATCTGTAACATTGGATAGCCCCACAACCGTTTACGCAAAATGGACAGAAAAGGTAATAAATGTTGGCGGTTCAGGCGGTTCAGGTATTTCCAGATATACAGTTGTATTTGTGACAAATGGTGGTACATCTGTAGACAAGATTTCAAAATTAAAGAATGCAACAGTAGATTTATCTGAATGTATTACTGAAAGAGAAGGATATACTTTTGAGGGTTGGTATACCGATAAGGAACTGACCAACAAAGTAACAAGTGTGAAGGTAACAGAAAATATAACACTTTATGCAAAATGGGTTGAAATTGAAAAAGAACCAGGAACAACTGAAGATATGAATTTGTTCACTGACGTAAAGACGACTGATTGGTTCTATGAAAACGTTAAATACGTTGTTGAAAACGAACTGATGAATGGCGTAGACGAAGACAAATTTGCTCCTAACGATACACTTACAAGAGGAATGCTTGTAACTGTACTTTATCGCGTAGAGGGCGAACCTGAAGTTGAAAATATTTCATTTACTGATGTAAGTGCTAATGCATACTACGCAAATGCTGTATCTTGGGCAAAACAGAATGGTATTGTAAATGGAGTAACCGAAAATGAGTTTGCACCAAATAGCAATATAACCCGTGAACAAATTGCGGCTATTATGCATAGATACGCACAGTTTAAGGGTTACGACGTAAGTGTTGGCGAAAACACAAACATCCTCTCTTACGACGATGCAGAAAGCGTTTCTGAATACGCAATATCTTCTATGCAGTATGTTGTTGGCAGTGGTCTTATCAAAGGTAAGTCTGCTACAACACTTAATCCCTTTGATAATGCAACAAGAGCAGAAGTTGCTGCAATTTTGCAGAGATTTATAGAGGCGAATAGCAACTGACAGATGTATGGTATTATATAGCTGTGCAATCGGTGCAAGCTTTTTAGGTTGCACAGATTCCAAACGGCGAAGACGATTCAGCACAACTTACTCTTTGCACACAAAAAAGAACACAACACAACACATCACTTTGAAATGAGTCGTCTTGGCCGTGATACAAAAAAACTCAGGGCAGCACTTCTGCTGCCCTGTTTTTTATTTTACACTATCAAAAGGATTTGATAAATTTGAACAAAATCAGGTTTAGAAGATTGGACACAGATACGATAAAGCTGTTAGCATCAGAAACAACTTTGCGGTTGATGCAGATGCTTATGGTAAATGCTGCTCTGTCTATGATAATAACGTCTCTTAACATTATAGGATTAATATCTACTCAACGGAATATGTTCTTTTCTACCTGTGTTGGCGTTTTATTATCGGCATTTATGAATATTCAGTTGTTGAGGAATCTTTATTATAGGCTGGCAAGCAAGTTCAAGTATTATACATCAGCATATATTGCCCAGATTTTGTTTTTTGCAGTAAATGTGTCTGCAGGCGCAATTTTTGACAACAAAATATATGCGTGGGTTTTTTCTGTAACAGAATTTGCACGATTTTCGCATCTTATGATGGAGGGTCTTACTTCGGCAATTATTTTTAATATCGTAATGCTTTTGACAATTCACTTAGCACCCCTTGGTATGGGATGGCTTGTGGTAGATGAAGATTATGATTATGACTTATAGGGAAGATTATGTAGAGGTTATAAAGCAGATTTAAAAACAATAAACAGGTTATGACTTTGTCATAACCTGTTTATTGTCAAAAAGAAAGGAACGAACATGTTGTTCGTTCCTAATAAATACTTATTTTTTGGTTTTGACGGTCTGCTCTAAATGTGACGGCCAAAGATATTAGTTACATTCAGCAACTAATGGACCAGCTAACTCAGCAAGATAGAAGAGCTTGCCGGGAAGTGTGGGGATGTAGCTTGATGTGATCCAGGGTGTAGGACCATAACGAAGTGTCATCCAGAAGCTCATGCCCTGCCACTGCATACCACGACCTAATACGCCGTCAGCACCGCCGATAGCATAATCTGCCTGTAAGAACAAACCGGGACCAATTGTATTGGCACGACAAGGAACTAAAGTTGTTCTTGACTTGAAGCTTGTTAATGCGTTCTGCTCAATTGTTAAGGGATGAAGTTTAGCACCGATTCTGTAGCACTGTGACTTCCATTCTTCTTCTGTTGCAAATTCACCTGCAAACTGGGGTTCCCAGAAAGCAATGTGACACATTCTTCCGATACCATAAACGAGTACGAGCTTTGCACCTTCCGCCTTTAATGCTGCAATCTTCTCAGGATATGTTGGAAGATTTTCTTTTGTAGCGAAGTTTCTCTGTGTAGCGGGAACTGTAAGTTCACCTAAGGGGTTGAAGAGTGCCTGCTCCATAGCGTTCTGGAACGCAGCGGGGTCGTTTGAAGCTAAGGTGTTGCCATCAGCATCTGACCATTCGTCCATGTTGAAGGTGTATACGTGTTCACAAGAAACGTTCCATTCCTTTAAGAAAAATACTGCCCACTTGTACATGCCCATAGGACCTACGGGAAGAATCATAGCGAGCTTTTCGCCTCTGTCTTTAGCCTGCTTGATCTGGAGAGCGATTTCGTGACCCATATATGTATCAAATGCTGTTAAGTTATCGCATTCAATGGGTGTGAAACCGTCGTTCCAAAAGCTTTGACGATCTGTAACCTTGTTAGCAGGGTCGCAGCAAGCGTCAATTTTAGCCATATCCCAACCTGCAGGATAAAAGCCTTCTAAGAGTGAACCTTTAACTGTGCTCATAAAATCCATAGTCTTATATCTCCTTTAAATTAAATTACGGTAATAAACGTTTTGTTGTTACTTTGGGCCATGCAAGACATTCGGTATATGCTTCTGCATATTGTACACCACACTGTAAGCCTCTGTATCTTGAACATGTTCTTACAAATTCTGCAAAGTCAATGCCATCGTGATCGCGCATCCATTTCATCTGGCTTACATGGCATTCAAGCATCTGAAGCTTTAAGTCAATCTCGTCAGAAACGTCTACATACATTGTGGGCATTGTACCGACGCCCGCTAAATTGTCCATATAATAAATAGGTGTAACGGCAGCCTTGCCAGGAACATTTGATTTAAAATAAACACAGCTTGCTGCAAACGTAGCATCAAAAACAAGCTGAGATACTGCCACGTGGTCAGGCATATAATCGTTAGGTGCGTGTGTAATAATAAAATCAGGCTGAACCTCGCGGATAACATCAACTACACGCTGTCTGTATTCTTCGTTACAACGGTAAATCTCAAGATCAGGGATGTCACAGGTCATAACACGGAAATTGCCAATTTTACCTGCGGCCTTTGCCTCTTCGGCACGCATTACTCTGAGCTCATCTGAGGGGATGATTTCGTGTCCCTTGTTACCATTACAAACATGGCAAACTGTTACATTATCGCCACGTTTGATGCACTTTAAGAGAGTGCCGACGCAATTTATTTCGGCATCATCGGGATGACATGTAATTGCTAAAACATTCATTTCTTTTTCCTCCAAGTGGTGCAAATTAAATAAGTAAAATAAACTAATAAGTTATTAAAATATATTATATAATTTTACCAGGTTAATGTCAAGGCAAAAAGGAAAAAAAGACCGCCCGCAGGCGGTCTTTTTCTAAAAGGACATATAAGGGGAGGACAAATTATATTGCCTTTTTCATCTTTAGCTTAATAGAATCTGAAATCATTGCGATGAATTCGCCATTTGTGGGTTTGCCTTTGTTGGTATCTATTGTGTAACCAAAAATATCTGTTAAAATTTCTTCGCGGCCTCTGTTCCACGCAACCTCAATGGCATGACGTATTGCTCGTTCTACACGTGATGATGTGGTGGAAAAGTTTTTAGCTACGGTAGGATACAAAAGCTTAGTAATAGAGTTTATAAACTCATCATCTTTTATACACAGGCCGATAGCATCACGAAGATAGTTATATCCTTTAATGTGGGCGGGTACACCGATATCATGGATAATGTCCGTTATTACACTCTCCAGATTGCTTTCGGTAATCTGAGCACCTGATGTGGCACTTATAATGGAGGAGTGGGTAATGGGAGCTGCACAACACTCTATAATACGTGCTTCGATATCACGCATTTCACTGGGCTTCATGACATAGTACTGTGCTCCCAGGGAAAAAGTTTTCTGAACAACCGTGTCGTTTCCTATGGCAGAGTACATAATTATTTTTGTATCAATGTTTTCTTCTGCCAGCTTTTCCAGCAAACCTAAACCATCAAGCTTTGGCATAACAATATCCAAAATTACCACATCGGGCTTTTCGTTTTTTATGAGTTCATAACCGTCCATACCGTTTTCTGCTGTTCCTGTGAGAGTAATATTGGGATTTCCTTTAAAAAATTCAACAAACCCCTCCCTGATATCCTGATTGTCATCAATAGAAACTACTTTTATCATTTTTATCCTCCTGATTTTTATAATTGGAAATAATTTACAATTGCCATAATTCAATTATACTCTTGTATTTTGTAAAATTCAAGGGCAAATTACCAAAAAATGACAATTATATGGAAGTAAATGGAAAGTGTTTCATGATAAAATCTCACAGTTTTGGCATTTGACAAAATTCGACGAAACATAATGACACAAATTGTGTCACAAGCTGAGAAAAAATAGATGTAGAATAAACAACCCGAACCCGCAGGGGTGTGCCTGAAGGCGTACGTGGGTACGCCGAGTTGTTCGGTTTGTTTAAGTTCAAAGCATAAAATTAAAAGACACTCAGTGTACACTGAGTGTCTTCATGCATTTAAAAATAATTTTGTAATATATTGTTTTGAACGTTTGTACGCTATTTTTGCCAGCTTAATTACTCTAAGTAGTCCTTTAACTTTTTGCTTCTTGACGGATGACGAAGCTTACGTAGAGCTTTTGCCTCAATCTGTCTGATACGCTCTCTTGTTACGTCAAACTCTTTACCAACCTCTTCTAAGGTTCTTGCTCTGCCGTCTTCCAAGCCAAAGCGGAGTTTTAATACCATTGCCTCTCTGGGAGAAAGGGTATCTAAAACGTTGCTTAACTGCTCCTTTAACAACATAAATGAAGCAGCCTCAGAGGGTGCGGGAGCATCCTCGTCGGGAATGAAGTCTCCTAAATGGCTGTCTTCCTCTTCGCCTATAGGAGTTTCCAGTGATACTGGTTCCTGTGCAATTTTCATGATTTCACGAACCTTGTCAATTGACATATTAAGCTCTTTTGCAATTTCGTTTGGATGGGGGTCACGACCAAGTTCCTGAACCAATTGACGAGATACACGAATGAGCTTATTGATGGTTTCTACCATGTGAACAGGAATACGGATTGTTCTTGCCTGGTCAGCGATGGCACGTGTGATAGACTGACGAATCCACCATGTGGCGTAGGTACTGAACTTGTATCCCTTGGAGTAATCGAATTTTTCAACGGCCTTAATAAGACCAAGATTTCCCTCCTGAATAAGATCCAAAAACAGCATGCCGCGTCCAACGTATCTTTTTGCAATAGATACAACAAGTCTGAGGTTTGCCTCTGCCAAACGCTTTCTTGCATCTACATCGCCTTCTGACATCTGTTTTGCAAGAACCATTTCTTCTTCTGCATCCAGTAGAGGAACCTTACCGATTTCCTTTAAGTACATCTTTACATGGTCGTCAATTGAAACGCCTTCGGCACTTGATATTTCCATTACCTCGGCGGCAACATCCATATCTTCAGAGGGTTTGATATCCTCTAATTCTTCTTCGATTTTTTCCAACTCTTTTTCCATGTCGGCAACAACTTCTACGCCTTCATGCTCCAAAGTTTCGTAAATTTTTTCGATTTGTTCAGGTTCTAATTCTACATCACCTAAAGCATCTGTTATTTCTTTGTAAGTAATAACGCCGTTTGCTTTACCTTTTGCTGTTAAAGACGCTATTGCATCTAATAATTTCTGTTCTATCTCTGTCAATTTGACTGCTCCTTTCGGCTAGACATAATAAGTCTGTTTATTTCATCAACCTTGCCCTCTTTGGCAAGTCTGTTTATTTTTTCTTTAAAGCTTTGCTTTTTGATTTTATCAATCAAATCTTTAGCTGCAACTGTTGCATCTCCTACATATTCTTTGTACAGGATTTCTGCAGTGCAGGATTTGATATCCTGTGGAATTGATGATAAAAACATCCCCGCATCGGAATTGTCGTTGTATTCTCTGAATTTTATGATTTCCTCAAAAAGCTTTGCGTGATTTCTATCTGTCATTTCTTCGCAAGTAAGCTCTGACTTTACAAGCCTGTACGCCGACAGATTAAAAAACATAATATTGAGGAGTAACCGTTCAGCTTTATATGTTGCAGTAGGTGGTGTCTCTCCACGTTGTACCCTTGTTTCTGTTCGGGTGGATTGTACCTCTCGTTCTGCTTTTTTATAGGATTTTCGATTTTTGTCATATATTATCTTGTTTACCTGAGCTGCGATAGAGTCTGTGGAAATATCCGTTTCTGAGGAAATTCTTTTAGTATAGATTTCTCTTTCAACGGCGTTGGGATTGGCTGCCAGAATTTCGGCAGCAGAATTTATAAATTCCACTTTATCACTTGTCTCGACAAGATTATATTTTTTTCTGAGATTGAGTATTTTATACTCTGTGGGTGAAAGTGCTGATGAAATTACTTTTTTAAAGCTCTCTGCACCTTTTTTCTTCAAGTATTCATCAGGGTCTTTAGCACCGCTATAAGATAAAATTTTTAGTTTTATTCCTGCAGCAGATAAGGTTTCGATGGCTTTGTTTGCAGCTTTTTCTCCTGCCTCGTCGTTGTCATAGCAAATGTAAACAACGGAAGTATATCGTTTTAAAAGCTGTGCCTGTTGGTCGGTCAAGGCCGTTCCTAGACCTGCAACTGCATTAGGAAAACCAAAAGCGTTAAGTGATACCGCATCCATATTACCCTCAACGAGAATCAAACCGTCTGTTGCTGCGTACTGCTTTGCGATATTTAATGCAAATATGTTGCTTCCCTTATGAAAAACAGGAGTTTCGGGGGAATTCATATACTTTGCAGGACTGTCATCCAGAGCGCGACCTGAGAAAGCAATTACATTTCCCCTCACATCAATGATGGGAAACATAAGTCGGTTTCTGAATTTGTCGTAGAGATGACCTTTTTCGTTTTTGACGGCAAGACCTGCTTCAATGATATCTTCATTGCGAAAACCGTTTTCTCTTAAGTGGTCAACTAAATCAGACCAGGAATCCCGTGCAAAGCCTATACCAAATGCGCTTATTGTTTCGCGCTTCAAACCTCTGCCAAAAGCATATTCTCGGGCACCTTTGGCATCATCTCCTGCTAAATTTGCCACATACCTTTTAGCTGCTAGTTTATTCATTTTTAAAATTGCTTCACGTTTGTTGTGGCGTGCCTGAATTTCAGGACTGTAAACCTCTTCTTCCAGAGTTATGCCTGCACGCTCTGCTAAAAATTTTATAGTGTCAACAAAATCAAGATTTTCGATTTTTCCTACAAAATCTATAATGTTACCGCCTGAATTACAACCGAAACAGTAGAACAACTGCTTGTCCGAACTTATATGAAACGAGGGGGTTTTTTCTCTGTGGAAAGGGCACAGTCCTACGAAGTCCGTACCATTTCGCTTTAAGGTTATATAGCTCGATGCAATATCTACTAAATCAGACCTGTTGAGCACTTCGTCTATTGAGCTTTGTAAATACCGTGGCACCTGATCACCCCCTAAAATATCTTCTATAAACATATTCGACAAAAATTCTGTTTTTCCTTTAATTTTTATAAAAAAATAAAGCCCTGCATGAGCAGGGCTTGTAAGTGACTATATTAATTTTAAAACTACACCGCCAATGACAATAATACCGAGGATTATTCTGTAAATACCAAAAATCTTGAAATCGTGTTTTTTTACGAAATTTGTTAAAAACTTTACCGAAATTACGGATACGATATATGATACAATCATTGCGATAACTAAAATCATCCATTCGTTTTGAGTCATAATATAGTCATTGGTCACAATTTTCAAAAAGCTTACCCCGAACATAATTGGTATAGCAAGAAAGAAAGAAAACTCAGTGGCAACCACTCTTGAAGTTCCTAAAATGATAGCGCCTAAAATGGTAGCACCTGACCTTGATGTACCGGGAATGATTGACAATACCTGGAACAACCCTATAAAAAGTGCGGTCTTGTAGGTTAAATCATTTATACTGTTTACTTTTGGTGTGCTATTTTTCTTTTCGATAAATATAAAGGCGATACCGTACACTATAAGCATCACAGAAACTAAAACAGGAGTTGAGATTGAGTCCATGTAATCGTTAAACAAAAGTCCTGCAACTGCAGCCGGCAGGCAGGCAACTATCACCTTAAACCACATTTGCCATGTGTCTGCTTTTTCTTCTTTTGTTTTGGAAAGAGAAAAGGGATTCAGTTTTTTGAAGTATAAGGTGGCAATGGCTAAAATTGCCCCTAATTGTATCACATATAAGAAAATTTGCGAATTAAAAAAACCCTTGTCTGTTCCTAAAAATCTGTTGACCAGAATAAGATGACCGGTGGAGGAAACAGGCAACCATTCAGTTATGCCTTCGACGATACCCAAAATAATAGATTTTATAATTTCTAACATAAAAACACCCCACGCATAATTTTAGCACATTTTTTTTAAAATTACAATATTGTATTCATATAAGTAAAAATTTATAAATCCATTGAGGGTTGATTAACAAAAAATTATTGATATTTTATTAACAAAAATTCCCGAATTGGTTGACTATCGGGCGAAGTTGTTGTATAATGAACCAATAACGTTTTTTTGGAGGCACAATTATGGATAGAGTATATAATTTTTCGGCAGGTCCTTCTATGCTTCCTGTTGAAGTTTTAGAAAAAGCGGCTCGCGAGATGGTAAACTACGGAGATTCTGGTATGTCCGTTATGGAAATGAGTCATCGTTCAAAGGATTATGAAGCAATTATTGAAGGGGCTGAAAGCTTAGTTCGTGAGCTTATGCACGTTCCTGATAACTATAAAGTACTATTTTTGCAGGGTGGCGGTCATACACAGTTTGCTATGGTTCCCCTGAACTTCGGAACAAAGAATAAAAAGGCAGACTATGTTATAACGGGTCAATGGGCTAAAAAAGCGGCAGAAGAGGCTGAAAAATATATAACAGTAAACAGAGTTGCATCATCTGCAGATAAAACTTTCTCATACATACCAAAGCTTGACAAGAGTACATTCTCAGAAGATGCAGACTACTTCTATATCTGCTACAACAACACAATCTACGGAACTAGATTTACAGAATTACCTGACACAGATAAACCCATTATCGCAGATATTTCCTCTTGCGTAATGTCAGAAGAAATTGACGTAACAAAGTTTGGTATGCTTTTTGCAGGTGCTCAGAAAAACTTAGGACCTGCAGGCGTTACACTGGTAATTGTTCGTGAGGACTTATTGGGAGATGTACTGGAGGGTACACCTACAATGCTTGATTACAAAATTCATGTTAAGAATGGCTCTATGTACAACACACCTCCTACATATTCAATTTATGTGTTAAAGCTTGTGCTTGAATGGTTAAAAGAGCAGGGCGGAGTTTCCGCAATTCAGAAGATTAACGAGAAAAAAGCAAAGATTTTATATGATTTCTTAGATAAGTCAGAAATGTTCCGCGGAACAGTGGCTCCTGAGGACCGCTCATTGATGAATGCTCCCTTTGTTACAGGGGATGAAGAACTTGATGCAAAATTTGTAAAAGAATCAAAAGAGGCAGGTTTTGTAAACTTAAAAGGTCACAGAACAGTTGGCGGTATGCGTGCAAGTATGTATAACGCAATGCCTGTTGAAGGTGTAGAAAAGTTAGTAGAATTTATGAAGAAGTTTGAGGCAGAAAACAAATAAAGAAGGTATTTAGTATGTATAACGTTTTAACATTAAATAAAATAGCTGC
>JAZNWB010000087.1:0-3327 GCA_045593125.1 Congzhengia sp.
AATGCACATTCTAATTACAGAATGTGCATTTTTTATGCACGGAAAATGGGAGGAAAGAAAACAATGGACTATATTGAAATTGTAGATGTCTGTGCTCAGGAGATTTTAGACTCACGTGGAAATCCTACTGTTGAGGCAACAGTTGTGACAGAGGAGGGTATAGTTGCCCGTGCATCTGTTCCGTCGGGGGCTTCAACTGGTGCACATGAGGCTGTGGAGTTGCGTGACGGAGAACGTGAACGTTACTTAGGACTTGGAGTTAAAAAAGCGGTATCAAAGGTAAATAACGAAATAGCTGACAGTATCATTGGAGCAAATGTTTTAAACCAAAGAGAAATTGATCGTATAATGATTGCGGCAGACGGAACAGAAAATAAGCAGAATTTTGGTGCAAATGCCATACTCGCAGTGTCCCTGGCAGCAGCTAAAGCTGCGGCAAATTCTTTGGGTTTAAGTCTTTATCGCTACATTGGCGGAGTAAATGCACACACGTTGCCTGTACCCATGATGAACATTTTAAACGGTGGTAAGCACGCTGACAACAGTGTAAATTTACAGGAATTTATGATAATGCCCACGGGAGAAAAGAATTTTAGCGAGGCAATCAGAAAATCAACAGAGGTTTTTCACAGTTTAAAGAAGGTATTAAAGGCAAAAAACTACTCCACATCTGTTGGTGATGAGGGAGGCTTTGCACCCAATCTTAAATCTGATGAAGAGGCTCTGCAGCTTATTTGTGAGGCAATTGAAAAAGCAGGGTTTGTACCAGGAACTGATTTTAAAATTGCAATGGACGCAGCCAGTACCGAGCTTTATGAGGAAGCAAAAAAAATAGGCCGTGACGGCTATTACTTCTGGAAGACAGACGTGTTTAAAACAAGGGACGAAATGATAAAATACTGGGAGGATTTAGCAAATAAGTATCCTATAATTTCATTGGAAGACGGTCTTTCTGAAGACGATTGGGAAGGCTGGAGTAACCTTACCAACACATTGGGCAACAAAATTCAGTTAGTAGGCGACGATTTATTTGTAACCAATACAAAAAGATTAAAACAGGGCATAGAAAAAGGATGTGCAAATTCAATACTTGTAAAAGTTAATCAGATAGGCACTCTTACTGAAACTCTGGAGGCCATAGAAACAGCCAACAGGGCGGGATATACTGCAGTAACATCTCACAGAAGCGGTGAAACTGAAGATACAACAATAGCAGACATTGCGGTAGCTACAAACTCAGGACAGATAAAGACAGGTGCACCCAGCCGTACAGACAGAGTGGCAAAATATAACAGACTCCTGCGTATTGAAGAAGAGCTTGGAGCACAGGGATGTTATTTGGGTGATAATGCCTTCTTCAATTTGACACGATAAAAGGTTTTATGACACAATGTCTGCACAAATGTTGAAAATTGACAAGCCTGGTGGTACACTTTTTTTGGAGGCGGATAACGTGTGGACATTTTTTGAGGACGACTACGACAGCTATTATGTAATTAAAATTTTTGGAAGAGATGGTGAAAAATATTTTTTCAGTACAAGAACTTTTGTTAAAAGTCCTGACCTGGCCAGAAAGTTTAACACCATACGAAGTGCCAGGAGAAGCATAAAGCTTATTGGCGACGTTGTCTGCAGAATAGAAAAAATTAAGAGAAATAATTTTTGAAAATAAGTTCATACTATAATTGAGGCAGGGTGCCTCAGTTATAGGAGGGAAAGAATATGAACTGTAATTCAGGAAACTGTCATGCAAACAATTCTATCAAATGTACGGTAGAACAGTGTAAATTCCATTGCGGTAATGAAAATTACTGCAGCTTGGATTGTATTTCAGTAGGTACACATGAGTCAAATCCTGAGGTTTGCGAGTGTGTTGACTGCCAGTCATTCTCCAAAAAGTAAAAATCTAAACAAAAAGGAACTTTTCTATCGAAAAGTTCCTTTTTTCGTGTTATTTTTTGTTGACTTTAAAGATTTAAAATGTTATAATATTTCTGATATAGATATGATAAATTCAAGGTAAGAACGAACTAATGCTAAAAAGATTTGAGGTAGACTGTATGGACAAAGCATTTGACAGAAAAATTGTATTTGAAAATGGCGAAGAATACTATGGCTACGGCTTTGGTGCTGTTGTTGACAGAGTGTGTGAGATAGTATTCAATTCATCAGTGGTAGGCTATCAGGAGATAATCTCGGACCCGTCATACACAAACCAGATGGTCGTTATGACTTATCCTTTGATTGGTAACTACGGTGTTACAGACGAGGATTTTGAATCTAAAGTTCCCACATTGGGAGCAATTGTTGTAAGAGATTACAATGATATGCCCAGTAACTTCCGTTACACAAAAACACTGGCAGAATTTATGGAGGATAGCGGCATTCCCGGTATTTACGGCGTAGATACCCGTAAGCTTACCAGAAGCATTCGTGACCTCGGCACAAGAAAGGCACTTATTACTTCGGCAGACACAGCAACAGAAGATGCTGTGAAAATTTTAGAAAATGTTGAAATACCCGAAAATGCAGTAGAAAAGGTTAGTTGCAAAAAACGCTGGTATTCAAGAACAACAAGCCATAAATACAATATAGTAGCAATAGATTGCGGTATAAAGTTAAGTATCATCAGAAGCTTGAATGCTGCAGGTTGTAACGTTACAGTAGTTCCTTACAATACTAAAGCTTCAGAAATTGAATTTATGAAACCGGATGGTGTGTTTGTTTCAAACGGCCCCGGAGACCCTACAAAATGTACAGAAGTAATTGAAACAGTCAAAGAATTAATCGGCAAATACCCCATGTTTGGTATTGCTATGGGACATCAGATAATCAGTTTAGCATACGGTGCTACCATTGATAAAATGAAGGTTGGCCACAGAGGTGGCTACCCTGTAAGAAATTTAGCAACAGGAAAAATCGAATGTACAAGCCAGAATCACGGCTACGTTGTAAATGAAAAGTCATTAGAAAAAACTCCTCTTACAATAACTCATGTAAACGTTGCAGACGGCAGTGTTGAGGGCGTATGTAACAAAGCTGACCGTGTGTTCTCAGTTCAGTATAATCCTGAAAGTGCCCCTGGCCCCCAGGATAGCGGATATCTTTTCGGACAGTTTATTAATATGATAAAGGAGGCGCGTAACAATGCCTAAAAGAACAGACATCAAAAAAGTACTTGTTATAGGCTCAGGTCCTATTGTTATCGGTCAGGCGGCAGAATTTGACTACGCAGGCACACAGGCGTGCTTAGCATTAAAAGAAGAGGGATACGAAGTAATCCTCTGCAACTCAAACCCTGCAACCATTATGACAGACACCACAATT
>JAZNWB010000088.1:0-4570 GCA_045593125.1 Congzhengia sp.
AATGATGGCGTTTATTACTGCTGAGGACTTAACAGGTCAGGCAGAAATTATTGTTTTTCCCACTGTGTTTGACCGTGCCAGAAAGTACCTGACGGAAGATGCGGCGTTGATTGTCTCGGGAAAACTTAGTTTTCGTGAGGACGAAGAACCAAAAATTCTCTGTGACAACGTAGAACCGTTGATACACGGAGCGAAGGTTGAAAAAATAGAAATTCCGAAAATTTCGAAGGGATTAAAACCTGAGAAAAAACTGTTTTTAAAGATCTGTATAGGAAAAGAGTTTTTAGTAGAACGGATAAAACCGATACTGTCAAAGTATTCGGGGAATATTCCTGTGTATATTCATTATGCAGAAAATAAACAAACAGTTATAGCACCAAAAAATCTTTGGGTAGAAGAAAATGATGAATTGATGGAAGAATTAGTCAAAACACTTGGTGCAGAATGTGTAGTATTAAAATAGACAAGGGAGATACAAGTGAATACAAAATTAAAAGGAAATATTATTTTACTGATTACGGCAATCATCTGGGGTATGTCATTTGTTGCTCAAAGCGTGGGCATGGAATATATCGGTCCAAACACTTTTATGGGTATCAGAACTATGATGGGTGGCATAGTGCTGCTTCCTGTGATATTTATTCTTGATAATTCTAAGAAAAAACAGGGCACACACAAAAAAACCGATATGAAAAAGCTCTTAAAATATGGCGTTTTGTGCGGTGTATTTTTGTGCGTAGCTCAAACACTTCAGACCTATGGATTGCAATACACCACAACGGCAAAAAGCGGATTTTTAACGGCTTTGTACATAATATTTGTGGCGATTATCGGACTTTTCGTAGGAAAAAAGCTTACAGGGAAAATGGTTACAGGAATATTGACTGCCACTTTGGGAATGTATTTTCTGTGTCTTTTCGGAGAAAGGGTTTCGTATAATATTGGTGATGGTTTGACAATACTTTGTGCGGTGTTTTTTGCAGGACAGATTTTGTGCATCGATAAAATTGTATCAGAGGTTGACGGACTTAAGCTTTCCTGTACACAGTTTTTGGTGGCAGGCACAATAAATGCAATTTTAATGTTTGTACTTGAAACACCTGATATGGCAAGTATCCTATCTTGCACAACGGCACTGCTCTACTCAGGGGTCATGTCCTGCGGTGTGGCATATACCTTGCAGGTTATAGGACAGAGGTACGCAGAACCAACATCTGCATCGATTATTATGTCATTAGAGTCGGTGTTTGCGGCAATTTCAGGGTGGATTATTCTACATGAAGCCATGAGCATTTCTCAGATTGCAGGGTGCTTGCTTATGTTTTTGGCAATTGTACTGGTTCAGTTGCCTGAAAAAATTAGGAAATAGAATAAATAAAAAGGCACTCGGTTTTCGAGTGCCTTCGTTTTTTGAAAACATTTTGTTTTTGACGTTCTGGGCTATTTTTACATCCCTTAGAGATTACACAACACCCTGTGCCATCATGGTTTCTGCAACTTTGATAAAGCCTGCAATGTTAGCACCTGCTACGAAATCGCCAGCTTTTCCGTATTTAGCTGCGGCTTCACTTGTGTTTTTGTAGATGTTTTTCATAATGCCGCAGAGTTTAGCGTCAACTTCTTCAAATGTCCAGCTGTAACGCATTGAGTTTTGACTCATCTCTAAAGCTGATGTAGCAACACCGCCTGCATTTGCAGCCTTTGCAGGTCCAAAGAGTAAACCACTTGACTGGAATGTAGCGATAGCTTCAGGTGTTGAGGGCATATTAGCACCCTCTGCTACGCAGTAACAACCGTTAGCAACGAGAGCCTTCGCTGATTCTTCATTAATTTCGTTCTGTGTAGCACAGGGAAGAGCGATGTCGCACTTAACTGTCCAGATATCGGAGCAGCCTTCATGGTATTCTGCTTCAGGATGTGTATTTACGTATTCCTTAATTCTCTTTCTTTCTACTTCCTTAATCTGCTTAACAGCGGCAAGGTCTATGCCGTTTTTGTCGTAGATATAGCCGTTTGAGTCAGACATTGCAACAACTCTAGCTCCCATCTGTGTTGCCTTTTCGCAAGCGTAAATTGCAACGTTACCTGAACCTGAGATTACAACTGTTGCACCATCGAAAGATTTGCCGGCATCGGCTAACATTTCTTTTGTAAAGTAGCAAAGACCGTAGCCTGTAGCTTCCTTTCGGGCGAGGGAGCCACCATAGGTTAAGCCTTTACCTGTTAATACGCCTGTGTACTCGTCACGAAGACGCTTGTACTGACCGTAGAGGTAACCGATTTCTCTTGCACCTACACCGATATCACCTGCAGGAACGTCAGTATCAGCACCAATATATTTTGCATCTCTGTCATAAAGCTCTGACAGAAACGCATAACTTCGTTGTCGCTCTTGCCCTTGGGGTCAAAGTCGGAACCGCCCTTACCGCCGCCGATAGGAAGACTTGTAAGTGAGTTTTTGAAAATCTGCTCAAAACCTAAGAATTTGATAATACCAAGGTTTACAGATGGGTGGAAACGAAGACCGCCTTTGTATGGTCCGATAGCACTGTTAAACTGTACACGGAAACCGCGGTTTACCTGAACGTTGCCGTTGTCATCAATCCACGGAACTCTGAATATGATAGTACGCTCAGGCTCAACCAATCTTTCGATTAAGTTTGCCTTTTCGTACTGAGGATTTGCTTCAATAACGGGTTCTAATGATTCTAAAACCTCTCTTACTGCCTGATGGAATTCGGGTTCAGAAGGATTTCTTCTGATGACTGTTTCCATAACATCGTTTAAATACTGTGAATTAAACATTTAATCACCGCTTTCTGAAAAATTAACAACAAACATTATATCAAACACAAAAAAATAAGTCAATACGTTTTATCTGCTTTGTGGCTACCGAGAATTTATCGAGTTTTGCTTTGTGGAGGCGACCATTCAAGTCCTCTCACCTTAATAAATAAAAACCGCAGACCACCTATAAAGGGTGTTCCGCGGTTTTGGAGCTGGTGATCGGACTTGAACCGACGATCTGCTGATTACGAATCAGCTGCTCTACCGACTGAGCCACACCAGCACTTTTAAATTACTGATACATTATACTATAAAAGTGAGGTCGATGTCAACAAAAATCTTTTTTGAACGTTTTATAAATAAGGTGTAAAAATCCTTGACAGACAAGTTTTTTTACTGTTACAATAATACGTACAAATAAAGTGAAATGAGGCTATTTATGAATCGTACAAAACTGGCAGAAAGAATTCTGCCCTCATATACAAAAGGCGAAGAGATTTTTAATATGACATCACATATTGTAGGCGGTGCCCTTGGCGTTGTAGCGTTGGTGTTATGTGTAGTTTTTGCAGCAGTACGTGGAAATGTCTACGGTGTCGTATCAGGTGCAATTTACGGCACAACCATGATAGTTTTATACACAATGTCAAGCATTTATCACGGATTACGCCCTCACCTTACGGCAAAAAAGGTCTTTCAGGTTATAGACCATTGTTCTATATTTTTGCTGATTGCAGGTACATATACACCGATTTCTCTGTGCTCTTTGCGTGAGTATTCTCCTGTTCTTGGCTGGACGATATTCGGAGTTATATGGGGACTGGCAACGTTAGGCATTGTTCTTAACTCTATTGATTTGAAAAAGTACAGCGTATTCTCCATGATATGCTATCTTGGAATGGGCTGGTGCATTATAGTTGCGGCAAAGCCTGCGTGGCAGGCGGTCGGTGCTTTTGGTATGAATATGATTTTAGCAGGTGGTATCCTTTACTCCATAGGTGCTATATTTTACGGGTTTGGCAGAAAGAAAAAATATATCCACTCGGTATTTCACATTTTTGTAGTATTAGCAAGTATTGTTCATTTTCTTGCTATATTACTCTTTGTCATGTAGGAGGCCACTATGAAATACGCAGTTGTCGACACAGGCTCGAACACAATACGTATGTCCGTTTATCAATGGGAAAATAGTACCCTGTGCGAACTCTACACCGAGGCAGTTTTTGCAAATCTTGCAGGTCATATTGAGGATAACGCACTAACGGATGAAGGAATTAACGTATGCTGTGATGCCATACTTCATCACAAAAATACTGCACAGGAATACGAGGCAGAATTTTTCGTTTTTGCAACGGCTGCCATAAGAAATGCCGAAAATTGCTCGTATATAACAGAGAAAGTCAAGGAAAAGACAGGTGTTGACTTGGAAGTACTTTCAGGCACAGATGAAGCAGAGTTAAGTTTTTTGGGAGCGGTTGAAGATTTCCCCGTAAAATCAGGTGTTATGGCAGACGTGGGCGGAGGTTCTTCTGAGGTAATACTTTTTGAAAACGGAAAACCTATAGCCACACAATCTATTCCTTTGGGGTCTTTGAAGGCATACAAAAACTTCGTGTCTGGAGAAATCCCAACAAAAGAGGAAACAGATGCCATTAAATCAGAAATTCTAGAATATATTAAAAGTAACAAAACTCTTCATGACGTAAAGGCGGATAGCCTGTGCTTGGTTGGTGGAGGAGTAAGAGCTGCAAAAAAACTTTCAACGCTTGTTTTAAACAGTGAA
>JAZNWB010000089.1:0-34491 GCA_045593125.1 Congzhengia sp.
AACTTTTCAAAATGTTCAGGACTTCCTAAAAAGCCATGAATAAAAAGCACTACTCTGTCGCCATCAGTGTGACGTATATATTCCTTATGTTCCATATATATTACACCCACCTTCCTACATAAACGATCAAAACAAGAAATAAAATATTTATAATAAAAGCTAATGGTATAAGTAAACGAAATTTGATTTTTGACGTTTTGTGATTGAACAGTATCATTCCAAACATAGCACCCATGCTTCCAAGTAAAAAAGCAGGAAGAATCAATATCTTTTCACTTATACGCCACAATTTTTTTCGGGCGCGATGTTTATCTATTCCATAGATAAACATTATGGTAAGATTCCATATAACAATCGTCAATATTGGTATTTTCATAACGTTACCTCATAAAATAATTCAAGTTTATTATACCATTTTTAAGTAAGTTAGGCAATATTTAATTAGATTATATTCAAAATTGAAATTTTCTTCTTGACAATCGTTTTTTTATCTGCTATAATATCTAAGGTATCAGTTGTGGCCCGTTGGTCAAGCGGTTAAGACACCGCCCTTTCACGGCGGTAACACGAGTTCGAGTCTCGTACGGGTCACCATTAGGGCCTTTAGCTCAGCTGGTTAGAGCAACCGGCTCATAACCGGTAGGTCCCGGGTTCGAGTCCCTGAAGGCCCACCAAAAAGACATCCTTAGTGGTGTCTTTTTTTATTGCCTTTCTCGCTTCGCTCGATGGCTTCAAACTTCGTCTTAACTCGTTTTCAGCTCACAGGGACGCTCAAGCTATAAAACAATTCACAGGATTGTTTTATTACGCTTTCGGCTGAAGGCCCACCAAAAAGACATCCTTAGCGGTGTCTTTTTTATTATGTTTTTGGTATTTTTTTAATTTTGTTGCATATAATGTTATTATTAAATAAAAAATTAATTTTCTTCTTGACAAACCTGAAAATTAATGTTATAATAAATTACGTTGTTATGACGCAGGGTAGAGCAGTCTGGTAGCTCGTCGGGCTCATAACCCGGAGGTCGTTGGTTCAAATCCGGCCCCTGCACCCAATGAAATCCTCGTACACTTTGTGCGAGGATTTTTCCATATTTACAAATAAAAGGAGGACATCATGAAAATCTACAAAAACATTGCAGAGCTCATAGGTCACACTCCCCTTTTAGACATTACAGAAATCTTTGACAAAACTAAAAATGCTACGCTTTTAGCGAAATTAGAGTGCATGAATCCTGCAGGCAGCATTAAAGACCGTGCAGCACTTTCTATGATCGAAGACGCTGAATGTAAAGGTTTGTTAAATAAAAATTCCGTAATCATTGAACCTACAAGTGGCAATACCGGCATAGGTCTTTGTGCAGTTTGTGCTTCACGCGGATATAAAGTAATACTCACAATGCCCGAAACTATGAGCATTGAGCGAAGAAAACTTTTATCTGCTTACGGAGCTGAAATTGTATTAACAGAAGGTGCACTCGGTATGAACGGTGCTGTAAGAAAGGCTGTCGAGCTTTCAAAGGAATATCCGAACAGTTTCATTCCTTCGCAGTTTGAAAATTCCGCTAATCCTCTGGCACATTATAATACAACTGGCCCCGAAATTTTTGAAGATACTGACGGCAAAGTTGATATTTTAGTTGCGTGCGTAGGTACAGGCGGAACATTATCAGGTACAGGAAGATATTTGAAGGAAAAAATTCCCGACGTTAAGGTTATTGCAGTTGAGCCTGATGACTCTCCCCTTTTGACAAAGGGAAAAGCAGGCCCTCACAAGATTCAGGGCATCGGTGCAAACTTTATACCCACAAATCTTGATAAATCTGTATATGATGAAATCATGACCATTAAAACAGAAGAAGCATATGGTGCTTGCCGTACTTTAGCCAAAAAATCAGGTGTACTTGTAGGTATTTCATCAGGGGCCGCGGCACACGTTGGAGCAAAGCTTGCAAAAATGCCCGAAAATAAAGGAAAGACAATAGTTGTAATACTTCCCGACACAGGAGAAAGGTATCTTTCTACAGACTTATTTTAGGTGATATTATGAGACAATTCAGACGCACCGAAATGCTTTTCGGTACAGACGCTATGGAAAAACTTAAAAACTCAAGAGTTGCAGTATTCGGCATTGGTGGTGTTGGTGGACATGTTGTTGAGGCGTTGGTGCGTTCAGGTGTCGGTGCTATAGACCTTATTGATAACGATGTGGTCCACAATTCCAACATTAATCGTCAGGTTGTTGCACTTTTATCAAATGTAGGCGAGGCCAAGGTCGACGCTTTTGAGAAACGTATCAAAGATATAAATCCTGAAGTTACAGTGCATAAACACAAATGCTTTTTTTTGCCCGAAAATTCCAACCAGTTTGATTTTAAAGCCTATGATTATATTGCTGACTGCATAGATACTGTTACAGGAAAAATAGAGCTTGTTTTACGGGCAAAAGAATCTGGCGTACCCATTATTTCATCTATGGGTACAGGAAACAAACTAAATCCTGCTGATTTAGAAGTCTCAGATATTTACAAAACCTCGGTCTGCCCTCTTGCAAAAGTAATGCGTCAGGAATTAAAAAAACGTCGGGTAAAAAAATTAAAAGTTGTATACTCAAAAGAAATCCCAACAATTCCAAAAAACTCTAATATAGACAAAAAAACAGGCAAACGCCTTATAGGAAGCAATGCGTTTGTTCCCGCTGCTGCAGGTCTTATAATTGCCAGTGAAATTGTAAAAGATATAATAAAAAAAGAGCGTTAAAACGCTCTTTTTTTATTTAGTTATTATACAAACAGCTTCTGCTGCGATTCCTTCGCCTCTGCCTGTAAAACCAAGCTTTTCGGTAGTAGTAGCTTTTATGTTCACACGGTTTTTTTCAATTTTTACAACACGTGCAATATTTTCTCTCATATTTTCAATATATGGTGCAAGTTTTGGTTTTTGAGCTATTACTGTAGCGTCAATGTTTGAAATTTTGTATCCATCTTCTAATATTATTTCCATAACTCTTTCCAAAAGTTTCAGACTATCTGCACCTTTATATTTTACATCAGTATCAGGGAAATGTTTTCCTATATCTCCTTTTGCAGAAGCACCTAAAATTGCATCCATTATAGCGTGTGTTACCACATCGGCATCAGAATGTCCAAGTAATCCTTTGTCGTTTTCAATTTCCACACCACATAATATTAACTTTCTATTTTCTGCAAACGCATGAACATCAAATCCATGTCCTATACGAATATCCATTTTTACTTCCTCCTAAGGAAAATCTCAGCAATTTCCATATCTTCAGGTGTTGTAATTTTTATGTTTTTATAAGAACCGTTCGTCACAAAAATTTCAGCACCACACTTCTCTGCTAACACACAATCATCTGTTGCCGTTTTTAATATTTCTGTTTCAAATGAGTACATTTTATCAAACAATCCTTTGCAAAACACCTGCGGTGTCTGGATTTCTATCGTTCTTTCTCTGTCTACTGTATCTGTAATTACACCATTATTATCTACTGCTTTAAGAGTACATTTAGGTTTGACGCCGCACGCTGCAGCACCGTTTTCTTTCGATTTGTTGACTGTTTCGCAAATTATCTCATCTGTGACAAAAGGTCTTGCTGCATCATGAATCATTACAAAATCACATTCAGAGGATACTTCTTTACTTGCAGCGAGCACAGATTCTGCCCGTGTCTCTCCGCCTTTAACTATTATTTTTAGCTTTTTGATGTTATACTGTTTTGCAATTCCAGAAATTTCTACAATATCTTCTTCCCGTGTTGCAACAATTATCTCAGAAATCGCATCGCAATTATCCAGTGCAGACAATGTAAGAGCTATAACCGGAATCCCGTCAACTTTTAAAAAAACTTTATTTTTTCCGGCACCCATTCTTGTTCCTGAGCCACCCGCTGCAACTATACAACTAACAAATTCGTTCATAATCACTCCACCAATGATGTTTTATTTTTCTTTATCCAGGTGAATCTCCAAAAATTTACCCGTATAAGATTTTTTACACTTGATTATATCCTCAGGCGTACCTGTTGCAACTATGGTTCCACCTCTGTTACCACCCTCAGGACCCAAATCGATGATATAATCTGCTGTCTTTATAACATCTAAATTATGCTCAATAACAAGTACTGTGTTTCCTGTATCAACAAGTTTTTCCAAAACCTCTAAAAGCTTATGAACATCTGCTGTGTGAAGTCCTGTTGTGGGCTCATCAAGAATGTAAAGTGTTTTTCCTGTACTGCGTTTTGAAAGCTCCGTCGAAAGCTTTACACGTTGAGCTTCACCGCCTGATAACTGAGTTGAAGGCTGACCTAGTTTAATATAAGAAAGTCCTACATCATTTAATGTATCAAGCTTTCTTTTGATTTTCGGATGGTTTTCAAAAAACTCTGCCGCTTCTTCAACAGTCATATCAAGTACTTCGTAAATATTTTTCCCTTTATATTTAACTTCTAAAGTTTCTCTGTTATATCTTTTACCTTTACAAACCTCACAAGGCACAAATACATCCGGTAAAAAGTGCATCTCGATTTTAATAATGCCATCACCTGAACACGCCTCGCATCTGCCGCCACGAACATTAAAGCTGAATCTGCCTGCACTGTAACCACGCATTTTTGCTTCATTAGTAGACGCAAACAATTCACGTATATCACCAAATACACCCGTATACGTAGCAGGATTTGAACGAGGAGTTCTGCCGATCGGAGATTGATCGATATTAATAACTTTATCCAAATTTTCAATACCACGCGTCTCACGGAATTTACCGGGAATTGCATGAGCACGGTTTAACTCTTTTGACAGGTAATTATTTATTATTTCATTAACGAGCGAGGATTTGCCAGAACCTGACACACCTGTTACCGCAGTAAAAGTCCCCAAAGGAACAGACACATCTATATTTTTCAGGTTATTCTCTTCACAACCTAAAAATTCAATAGTGTTTCCGTTTCCTTTTCTACGCTCAGCAGGAGTTTCTATTTTCTTTTCACCGCTGAGATACTGTCCTGTAACAGATTCTTTGCATTTAATAATGTCTTGCACTGTACCTGTGGCTACAATTTGTCCCCCATGTACACCTGCACCCGGACCAACATCTACTATGTGGTCTGCTTCATACATTGTATCCTCATCATGCTCTACAACAATCAAAGTATTTCCAAGATTACACAATCTTCTGAGAGCTGCTAACAGTTTCTGATTATCTCTTTGATGCAGACCAATAGAAGGCTCATCTAGGATATATAGCACACCCATAAGACCTGACCCAATTTGAGTCGCAAGCCTTATTCTCTGTGCCTCACCACCTGACAGGGTTGCTGCCGAACGTGCAAGCGTCAGATATTCAAGACCAACATTACATAAAAATCCCAGTCTTTCGTTTATTTCCTTTAACACCTGTCCGCCAATCGTGCGTTCTCTGTCTGATAATTCAAGGTTTGCAAAAAAGTCCCTGGACTTATTTATTGGCATATTTGTAACTTCGTCAATATTTTTTCCGCCTACTGTTACAGCAAGAACATCGGGGCGAAGTCTTTTTCCCATACAGTCAGGACAAATTCTGAAACTCATAAGTTTTTCAATTTCCTGTTTCATGAGTTCAGAGTTTGTTTCAAGATATCTGCGTTCAAGATTTGGAATAATTCCTTCAAATGCTGCAAAATAATGAGAACTTCCGTATGAGCGTTTTAAAAATAGCTCAAGTTTTTCACCTTTTGTTCCATAAAGCAAAGCATCCAAAGCATCATCGCTTAAGTCTTTTATCTTTGTATTTTCATCAAAACCATACTTTTTACCCAATGCTGAATAATACATGCGTGCCATACTTTCTGTCTGACCGGGTTTTGAATACCAACCTGTAGCATGCACTCCGCCCTCTGCAAAAGTTTTGTCATAACGCAATACAAGTTCGGGTGAAACCTTCATCATGCTACCGATACCAAGACATGTAGGACAGGCACCTAATGGGTTATTAAAGGAAAACATGCGTGGAGAAAGCTCTTCCATGCTGATTCCACAATCATCACATGCATAATTCTGAGAGAACGTCATTTCTTCTCCGTCAATAACATCGATAATGACTACTCCGTCCGCTAACGATACAGCATTTTCTATAGAGTCTGTCAATCTCTGCTCTATTCCCTCTTTTATAACCAGTCTGTCAATAACAATTTCTATTGTATGCTTAATATTCTTTTCAAGTTTTATATCTTCGGACAAATCATAAATATACCCATCTACTCGAACACGTGCATAACCGTTTTTTCTGGCACTTTCAAAAAGCTTTGTATGTTCGCCTTTTTTGCGTCTAATTACCGGTGATAACACCTGAAACTTAGTTTTTTCAGGTAATTCCATTACCTTATCAACTATCTGGTCTATTGTTTGTCTTTTTATCTCTTTTCCGCATTTCGGACAATGTGGTATACCTATTCTCGAATACAAAAGACGCAGATAATCGTATACTTCTGTAACCGTACCTACAGTAGAACGAGGATTTTTGGCAGTGGTCTTCTGGTCAATACTGATGGCAGGTGACAGTCCTTCAATATCATCTACATCTGGCTTTTCCATCTGTCCTAAAAACATACGGGCATAAGAAGACAAAGATTCCACATAACGACGTTGCCCCTCTGCATAAAGAGTATCGAAAGCTAAGGACGATTTTCCGGAACCGGAAATTCCTGTAAATACAACAAATTTATCACGTGGTATCTCAAGATTAATATTTTTTAAATTATGTTCTTTTGCTCCCTTGATTACTATTTTATCGCTCATAGTATTCCTTTCAATCTACAGGAAAAGTAATGATAAAGTTAGCGAAGTCAAAAGACTTGTTATGTTTTCACTTACTGTTTCCTGTAATTCGGTTTTTTCCTCTTCTGTTAAATTTTGAATATCAATAGCTTTTTCGGGAATTGCAATCTGTTCTGTTACATTTTCATCCTTTATAGAATCAACAATTATACTGATATTCTTCTGTTCTTCATCCTGCTCTTTCGTCCACTCGTTTATATCAATCGTAAACACTGTATGCTTTTTTGTAACAGTTCCTTCTTCTTTAGTTGTTGAGTATCGAATTTTTTCTAAATAATCCTTATATTTTATGAAATCCACTTTTTCTGAATCATATGAAATGTCATATAAAGATTCTCCGCTTTCTGTTATTTTTATTGTTTCGCTCAATATCTTTCTGTTCCTTATGTGACTTGTGATAAGAATTTCCGCGTTTTCAATGCTTTCAATAAACTCATTTAAACTCTCTTCGTAGTCACTGTCAAAATCCCGTTTGTCAGGCATTGTTAAAAGCGTTCCGCCATAAGGAAATTTTGCATTACAATTTCCGTATACCACGCCAATTTGTTCATAAAGAAAATCACGAAATTCAGTATTGCCTTTTACATCATTTATGACGTCATACAACATTCTGTTTATATTATCTTTAAAGACAATTATTTTTACATCATTTTCTTTTCTGCTCGTAAAAGAATTATCAGGGATATTATCATATAACTTTTCTCCGTATTTTTTCAAATATTCCGACAACAATTCTTTATCAACACCATCAAAAATATCTATATCGGAAGTTGTTTCTGAACCAAAAAATGTGCTGAGAATTTCATTTGTGCTATTTGCTTTATATGTTTCCTCAACCACCTGGGGTGCTGTTAAGAATTCCGTCTCATTATCTTTTATTTTTGAAAATCTCAGAAACTCATTATTTAAAAAGTTCATGCTGAAATCATAGGAAGATTCACGTTCAGAAATGAAAACATTTTTTGTTATTACCGAAATCGATTCAACTGTGTCGACAGCTTTTTTACTGTTAAAACCACCCCTCAAATCAAATGAAAGCTGCACGTTTTCTGTAAATGCAGTTACTTCTTCACTACCAGCATCGACAAAATTTGCATGTGCCAGCAAGAATAAATCCTTATCTGACGGAAAAATGTATTTATACGCAAAAAAACCTCCTGCTGCAGTGCATATCAGCAAAATAGCAACAAAAACCGTTACAATAATTTTCTTTGCACCTTTATCTTTTGTTTTTTCTTGCAACATTTGGTTTTCCATAATAGTCCTCCACAGATTTTTAACCATAGTATTAATATACAACAAACAATCAAAAAAATCAATATTTTTGCACTTTTAAGGATAAAATATTTTCTAAAAGAGGTGTAAATATGAATATAAAAAACAACAAAACCTTGATATGTGCCATTGGGGGTATCGTATCAGGATTTTGCAACGGACTTTTCGGCAGTGGCGGTGGCACAATCGTTGTTCCTTTTTTAGAAGAATTTCTAAAGCTTGACCCTAAAAAAGCTCATGCTACGACTATTATGATAATATTTTCTTATACCATAATAAGTCTGTTTTTTTATGGTTTTTCGGGGACACTTGACTTTCCGCTCGCGTTAAAAGTGTCTGCAGGTGGTATTTTAGGCGGTTATCTGGGAGCGAAATTTTTAAATAAATTAACATTTAAGACAATTCACAAAATTTTTGGTGGATTTATGGTAATAGCAGCAGTCAGGATGGTGTTTTTTTAATGATAGCAGAAATTTTATCAGGACTATTTTCAGGAATTATCAGTGGAATGGGAATTGGTGGCGGAACAATACTTATCCCTGCACTTACAATGTTTTTAAATATAGACCAACACAGAGCTCAGGGTGTAAATCTTCTGTTTTTCATCCCTACTGCAATAATTGCTTTAATTGTACACAAAAAGAATAAAAACCTTGATTTTAAAATAGCAACACCACTGATTATAACAGGTCTTATAGGGGCCGCACTAGGCTCTTTTGTTGCTATAAGTATTAACGCACAATTATTGAGACGATTATTTGGAATTTTCTTATTTGCTATGGGAGGATACGAAATATATAAAGGTTTTAAAAAATAAAAATATTTTCAAAAAAATTATGGTTTTCTATTTACCTTTAAGCCTATTTGTGGTATTATATATAAATGCGAATATTGTGTAAAATAAAGGAGAAATTTCGTGTTTAAAAAACTAATACCAGACTTTTATTATGATGATATTTCCTGTATCAATATACAGAGGTTAAAAGAACTAAATATTCGTTATGTTATATGTGATCTCGACAACACATTAGACAGTCACAACATGGCACAACCTTCTCAAAAGGCTATTGATTTTCTTAACAGTCTAAAAAGTGCCGGTTTCACCGTTTGTATAATATCAAACGGCAAGCACGAACGGGTAAAAAAATATCTTTCAGACTACCCTCTAGACTTCATTGCAAAAGCAGGAAAACCTTTAAAAAAGAGTTATATTTGCGCCATGTCAAAAATTGGTGCAAAGCCTTCTGAAACCGTTTTCGTAGGAGATCAGATATTTACAGATGTGTTAGGAGCGAATATTGTTGGACTTACAACCATTTTGGTAACACCTATTGAAAGTATAGAAAATTCGTTCTTTTACATCAAAAGAGCTTTGGAAAAAATAATAAAATCAAAAATAACAAAAGAGTGATTAATATGTACACCGTGTTAGACAAGGTTCAAAACCCTGAAGACGTAAAAAAACTCAATATCGAAGAAATAAATACATTATGTGATGAAATACGAGATTTTTTAATTGATACAGTTTCAAAAACCGGAGGTCATCTTGCTTCAAATCTCGGGGTTGTTGAGCTTACACTGGCCCTTCTTCGCACGTTTGATGTCCCACAGGATAAAATTGTGTGGGATGTAGGACATCAGAGCTATGTGTATAAAATTCTTACAAACCGAAAAGACAAGTTTGAAACTCTCCGACAATTTGGCGGATTATCCGGTTTTCCAAAAAGAAATGAAAGTATGTACGATTCTTTTAATACTGGTCATTCAAGCACTTCAATTTCTGCGGCATATGGTTTGTCGCAGGCATTGTCTTTTAACGATGACAGTAATTTTTCAGTAGCTGTCATAGGTGACGGCGCTCTCTCCGGTGGAATGGCAATCGAAGCACTTGCCAATGCTGCTGATACAAAGAAAAATTTCATTGTGATTTTAAATGATAATAATATGTCTATTTCAAAAAGTGTAGGTGCTTTTACAGAACACCTGTCTTACCTTCGTTCTGCATCTGCATATCTATCATTTAAATCTAAATTGGAAAATCGATTATCAAGAAATAAATTTGGAAAGAAAATAGCCATACTTTTAAAATCTGTAAAGGATAGATTTAAGCATTTTCTCATAGGAAATACTTTGTTTGAAAATATGGGCTTTGCATATTTTGGTCCAATTGACGGACACGATGTTGAAGCAATGTCACTTATGTTTGAAAGGGCAAAAAAAATAAATGGTCCTGTTCTTATACACATTCAGACTGTAAAAGGAAAAGGATACAAGTTTGCCGAAGAACAGCCGGAAAACTATCATGGAGTAAGTACTTTCGAAGCATCAAAAGGTGTCGAAAGCAACGACAATATTACATATTCACGCGTTGCAGGTAACACCTTGTGCAGTTTAGCAGAACAAGACCAAGAGATTACAGTTGTTACCGCTGCAATGGCAACTGGCACAGGAATGGATGAATTTGGCGAAAAATTCCCCGAAAGATTTTATGACGTCGGAATAGCCGAACAGCACGCAGTAACGTTTGCAGCGGGTCTTGCAGCAGGTGATAAAAAGCCTTTTGTGGTTATTTATTCTTCATTCCTACAAAGGGCCTATGATCAGATTTTACACGACGTTTGCCTGCAAAATCTCAATGTAACTTTTTTAATCGACCGTGCGGGTATTGTAGGTGAAGACGGCGAGACACATCATGGTTTATTTGATATAGGTTATATGTCCCAGATGCCCAATATGCTTTTACTTTCTCCTGCAAATTTTTGTGAATTTGAGCAAATGATTAAATTCGCTGCATCAGGAGAGCACCAAGGTCCAATTGCCATACGTTATCCCAGAGGTAAAGAGCAATTGTCAGCAGAAAATACTCCTGATTTTCAGGTCGGTGTTCCACATATCTTATCAGGAGGTAAGGATGTGTGTATAATTTCATGTGGTATAATGTCAGAAACTGCAAAAGAGGTATGTGAAAAATTAAATTCTGCCAAAAAGACCGCAACTGTTGTTAATTTAAGAACGTTATACCCACTAAATAAATCTTTTTTAGAAGATATCTCATTCAGACACGGTATTGTTATTACTTTAGAAGACGGTGCTATAAATGGCGGAATTGGAGAAAAGATTTCTGCTCATATTGCAACGTTAAACAATAAGTGCAAATGTATAAATATAGGTTATCCGTCAGTAGTAACCCACGGAAGTTGTGAAAAGCTCAAACGCCATTACGGACTTGACAGTATCACAATTGCTGACGAACTTTTAAAAATATTAAATTAAAGGAATTTTGATATGAATAAAATCGAACTTCTTGCTCCTGCAGGAAACTTAAGCAGACTAAAGGTAGCATTAGCATACGGTGCCGATGCTGTTTATGCTGGCGGGGATGCATTCTCCCTGCGTGTAAGGGCGAAAAACTTTACAGACGAAGAACTGTCCGAAGGTATTAGATATACTCATAGTTTAGGTAAAAAGTTTTATCTGGCACTAAATATTATCCCCCACAATGACGATATTGAACCTTTTATCGAATATTTAAAGCAAGTAAAAGAGTTAAAGCCAGACGCATTTATTATTTCAGATTTGGGTGCTTTTAATCTTGCAAAAGAATATGCACCTGAAATACCAATACATGTAAGCACCCAAGCCAACAATGTAAACTATATGACAGTAGACAGTTGGCACAAAATGGGCGCTGAACGTGTGGTTTTAGCACGCGAATTATCCTTTGACGAAGTTAAAACCATACGCAAAAAAACCAGCCCGGAACTCGAACTTGAGGCATTTATACACGGAGCAATGTGTATATCTTATTCCGGAAGATGTTTACTCAGCGGCTATATGACAGGCAGAGAATCAAACGCCGGAGATTGTGCCCACCCCTGTCGTTGGAACTACACTCTCATGGAAGAAATACGTCCCGGAGAACACTTCCCTGTTTATGAAAATGACAGAGGCACGTTTATTTTCAACTCTAAAGACATGTGCATGATAGAATATATCCCCGAGTTAATAAATTCAGGAGTAACAAGTTTTAAAATTGAAGGCAGAGTGAAAACAGAATTCTACGTAGCAACTGTTGTAGGTGCATACAGACGAGCTATCGATGCATATCTTGCAAATCCCGAAGGTTACCGCTTTAATCCTCAATGGTTTGATGAGCTCTCAAAAGTGAGCAACAGAGGCTACACAACAGGATTTTGGCTCAATAAGCCCGATTGTAATTCGCAGAATACAACAGACGGCGGCTACATAAGAACCTACGATTTAGCTGCACTCTTTGAGAAAAACGATAATGGCAAATGCGTATTTACTCAAAAAAACAAGCTTAGCGTCGGTGATACCATAGAGGTTATGACTCCTGACGGAGAGCCATTTAGCTACACTATAGAAAATATGTGGGATGAAAATGATGTAAAAATTGACTCTGTGCCCCATCCCATGCAAATATTCAAATTAGATTTAGGCAGAGATTTACCCGAATTCTCAATGCTCAGAAAAAAGACAAACGGAGGTTTATAATGTTCGGTTTTTCAAATAAGCCCGGTCGTGGAATAAGTAAAGATGAAGCAGCACAACGTAACTATTTTGATATATTCGGCAGACATTTTGGACACATTATGGGTGCTAATTTTTGGTATGTATTGACAAATATAGTATTTTTTGTAACAGCTATCCTTTTGTTTAATGCATATTTTTCAGGAGATAACCTGGTACATGTTGTTTCTTATGTCATGACAGGAAAAATGTTTATAATTCCTTTCGTTCCCTTTATCCCGTTCTTATTTATAGGTCCTTTTACTGCGGGATACACATATGTTATAAGAAATTACGCAAAACAGGAACCCACGTTTCTTATTTCTGAATTTTTCTATAATTCGAAGAAAAATTTCAAACAATCCATCATAACAAGTGCTATATTCACTATCACCACTTATGCTCTCTTGCAGGCGTTTGTGTTTTATAACAATTTCTTTATAACACACAGCCTGCCTCTAGGAGTTTTTTATGTGTTATCAGTTTTAATACTTGTATTATTTGTCTCATTCATGTTTTATGTATACCCCATTATGGTTACATTTAAAATGAATTTAAAAACCATTTATAAGAATGCATGGGTGTTTTCAATATCTAAACTTCCACAGAACTTCATAATTTTTCTTCTTTTGTCAGTTACTAACATCGCAGTTTTATATTTAATTTGCTTTGTGGCATACCTGCCAATTGTTGTATATTGGTTGGTGTTAGCGTTTTTTATGACCGGTTTCACCTCTTTTACTGCTAATTACTATATATGGCACGTGATGGATAAATACATAGTCCAACTGGTTACTCCAAGCAAAAAATCAGAAGTCGTTTTTGATGATAACGAGTATCCGGATTTTGACGACGAATACGATGAGGAGGTAATACCTGAAGATGAATACCTGTTGTAAAGCAGTAATATTTGATTTAGATGGTACATTGCTTGACACAATTGGCGACCTTGCTGTATCAATGAATTACGCCCTCCGATGCTCAGGATTTCCTGAACGCGAACTTTCTCATCATTCATGGGCCATTGGAAACGGTCTTAGAAAATATATCGAAAGATGTTTACCTGAGGACGCAGTATGTGACAGACTGCTTGATGAAATGTCTGATTTATTTTCTGCACATTATGATACGCACTGCGCCATCAATACAATTCCTTACGAAGGAATTTGTGATGTAATAGAATTTCTTAATGAAAATAACATTTCTGTAAACATTCTTTCTAACAAGCGCGACGGCTTTGTAAAGGATTTAACTTTACACTATTTTGGAGATTACAAACTTGACTGTGTTTATGGCGAACTTCCTGATGTGGCTAAAAAACCCAATCCTGAAGCTGCCTTAAAAATCGCTCAGGAAATAAAGATTGACCCCTGCGACATTCTGTTCATCGGCGATTCTATTTACGATATAGAAACGGGAAAAAACGCAGGTATGAAGACAATGGCAGCGACATGGGGTTATCAGCCTGAAGAAAAGTTGGCTGAAAAACACCCTGATTACATTGTACACACACCGAAAGAAATAATAAAATACGTAAGAGGAAATTAAATGCACATAAGCGAAATTTATAAAAGTATATATCGTTATTATGGTCCGACTACTCCGCTCCTTGTTAATTGTGGAAAGCTCTGCGGTGGTGCTTGCTGTGAATGTTCTGACGAGGAAGAAACAGGAATGTATCTTTTCCCGGGAGAAGAAAAGATATTCGAAAATAACCCTGATTTTAAAATTGTTCCGTCAGAATTTGCATATTGTGACGATAAATACGCAAATATTTTAATTTGCAAGGGTACTTGCAACAGAGACACACGACCCCTTTCATGCAGGATTTTTCCTGTAATTCCGTACATAAAAGAAAACAAATTTGAACTGATTTTCGACCCGAGAGCAAAATCAGTCTGTCCACTGGTAGAACTTCCCGATTTTTCTCAGTTTGACAAAGTATTTATAGAAAAGACACACAACATTATTAATTTGCTGATGAAATTCAAAGAAACACGACTTTTTCTTGAAGGTCTCACCGATATATTGGACGATTTTTTGAAATTCGATTTATAGCATCGGAGGTTATTTATGAAAAATACAACTATTGCTGCAATTGCCACTCCGCACGGTACTGGTGGGATATCCGTTATCCGTGTAAGCGGCGAGGAAAGCATAAGTATATGTGATAAAATTTTTAAGGCAAAAAGCAACAAAACTCTAACAGATGCCAAAACCCACACTATACACTATGGAAATATTATATCTAATGGTGAAATTGTAGATGAAGTTTTAGTTTCTGTTATGCGTGCTCCCAACACATTTACACGTGAGGATATAGTAGAAATAAATTGCCACGGTGGTCTTGTGGTTACTGAAAAAGTATTGTTAACTGTTATTTCTGCCGGTGCATCTTTGGCTTCTCCCGGCGAATTTACAAAACGTGCCTTTTTAAACGGACGCATAGACTTATCCCAGGCAGAAGCGGTAATAGATATTATAAATTCCCCGTCATCATTAGCACTATCAGTTGCTGCAAATCAGCTTGGCGGTACACTTTCTGAGGATATAAACGCGATGAGAGATAGTATTCTCGAAATACTGGCACAAATAAATGTTGTTATTGACTACCCTGAAGAAGACATAGACGACATCAAAAGAAGTGCTCTATTAAATGAATTAAATAGTGCAAAAGAAAAGATTTCTGCTCTACTCGAAACCTCACATAGAGGAAAGCTTATAAAAGACGGAATCAATACAGTTATCTGCGGTAAACCAAACGTCGGTAAATCATCTATCCTGAATCTTTTAGCCAGAGATTCAAGGGCTATTGTAACCGACATTGCCGGAACAACACGAGATGTAATTGAAGAACGTATAACTATCGGCAACGCAGTTTTAAATGTATTTGATACTGCAGGTATTCGCAGCACAACAGATACTATCGAAAATTTAGGTATAGACAAATCAAAGGAATGTATTAAAAATGCAGAACTGATACTTTTCGTAGTTGATTCTGTTACAGGCATTGAGTCTTCAGACGAAGAAATTTTTAATTCTCTTGATAATAAAAATGTTATTGTAATACTTAATAAGTCTGATATTTCAAATACACCAACAGACAAAATGTTTGAAGGTTATACTACCATCAGTCTGTCTGCAAAGACAGGAGATGGCTTAGAAGAATTGTCATCGGTTATAGAAAAAATGTTTAAACTTGGTGAGATTCGTGCAAAAGACAATAATGCTATAACAAATCTAAGACACAAAGAGGCTCTTAGTGCTGCTTATAATTCAATTTCTTCAGCAATAAATGCTCTTGACAGCAACATTCCCTATGACATGGTTTCAATTGATTTAACTGACTGTGCATCACATTTAGGAGAAATAACAGGAAAAACTGTTTCAGATGAAATCGTTGATAAAATTTTCTCTAGGTTCTGTCTTGGAAAATAGTATATACCGGTCCTTGTCTTAATAAAGTATATAAGGCCTGCTAAGAAAGGAAGTTTTGACTTGAAACAAATAAAAAAGCAATCTTTTATGGAAGGTGCAGCTGTTTTGGTTGTGGCTCATCTTGTAGTAAAAATCATTGGTGCGTGCTTTAAAATACCCCTTGCAAATATTTTACAAGAAACCGGCATGGCGTACTTTACACGTGCGTACAATTTATATGCTGCTCTCTTTGTAATGGCAACTGCCGGACTACCTGTAGCTGTATCAAAAATGGTCTCTGAAAGCCTTGCGAAAGAAAATTTTGCAGAATCAAAAAAGATATTAAAAGCAGCTATTGCCCTTCTTACCATAATTGGTGCAATTGGAACATGTGTGCTTTTCTTCGGTGCACGCTCATTTGCAGAAGGTGCATTTAATTCGCCTGGCTCATATCTTAGTATTGTCGCTATTTCTCCGGCAATATTATTTATATCAATTCTTTCTGCGTTCCGTGGCTATTTTCAGGGACATTCCAATATGGTCCCTACAGCATACTCAGAAGTTTTAGAAGCAGTATCAAAGCTTGTTATTGGTCTTTTGGGTGCTTACTTACTCATGTCAGTTTCATCAGAGGTGGCCGCAGCAGGGGCTATTTCCGGTGTTACTCTTGGCGGATTGCTTGCCCTTATATTGTTGGTGTTTTTCTATTTAAAAAACAGAAAATTAACTCCTTTTACCAATGCAACTACGGCAAGCTCAAGTAAAAAAATATTTGTAAGACTTCTAACTATCGCAGTTCCTATTACAATAGGTGCAGCAGTAATGTCACTTACAAATGTAATTGATACATTTATGATCAGCAACCGTCTTTCATCCATCACTGTTAACGAAAGCATATTTAAAACATTAACCGAATTTTTTGGTGTATCAGCTGAGAATACACGTATAGGCGAGAATATAACATCCGCCGCCGCCGATGTTATGTATGGTTCATATTCTGGCTATGCGATGTCTTTGTTTAACTTGCCACCATCAATAGTTACATCTATTTCAATGAGCATTGTACCTGCTATTTCTGCAGCTTTGGCAATAAAAAATCAATCTCAGGCAAAACTTCTTACCGAATCATCTATTAGAATAACTACTATGTTCGCACTCCCCTGTGCTATAGGAATGAGTATATTATCGTCTCCGATTTTAGTCGCACTTTACAACAATTCACGTGCACAGGATACACTGGCATTGTTATCGCTTGCTATAATTTTCGTTTGCATCGTTTCTGTTACAACATCTATTTTGCAAGCTGCAGGACACGTTTTTATCCCTGTAAGAAACATGCTTATCGGTGGTGCTTTCAAGATAGTATCTAACTATATTTTAATTGCGGTTCCCCAGCTCAATATCGGCGGTGCTCCCATTAGCACTTTTTGTTGCTATCTTATTATTGCGAGTTTGAATATAACTGCGATTGTAAAGATAATAAGACCTGATTTCAACTTTAAGGATTTTATTTTAAAACCTTTAGTTTCTGCAATTGCAATGGGTGTTATTGTATATGTGGTATATAATTTGAGTGCATCATTATTAGGATGTCCTCAAATTTCATTGAAAGTTGATTTTATGACCCAGATTGCACCTGTCACACCTGTATTGTCTGCAGTAAGACTTAAGACAATTATTGCTTTGGGAATATCAATTTTTATTGGTGTTATTGCTTATTTTGTAACAATGTGTGTAACAAAATCATTCTTTGAAGAAGATATAAAAATGTTGCCTAAAGGAAATAAAATTGCAGCATTTATGAAAAAATATAAACTTTTATAAAACGAGGAATACCAATGAATAAAAAATATACTTTTGACGATTTACTTAAAATAATGAAAATTCTAAGAGGTGAAAATGGTTGCCCGTGGGATAAAGCACAAGACCACCAATCTATAAAATACGCTCTCTTAGAAGAGGCTTGCGAAGCAATGGAGTCCCTTGATAAAAAAGAACCGGATAACTTCGCTGATGAGCTTGGCGATGTTTTATTGCAGGTCGTATTTCATTCGCAGATAGCATCAGAAAACGGAACATTTACAATTGACGATGTGTTGTATCACATCTGCAATAAACTTATAACCCGTCATACGCACATTTTTGGTTCGGACAAAACAAACAACAGTGCAGAAGCTTTAGATGTATGGGAAGCTAACAAAAAGGCCGAAAAAGGTCTTAAAACCCAAACGGAAATTATGCATGACGTCTGCACATATCTTCCGCAACTGATACGTGCTGAGAAGGTACAGAAAAAGGCTGCAAAAGTTGGTTTTGATTGGGATAACATTGATGGTGCTTATGACAAGCTCAAAGAAGAAATTGATGAACTTAAATCTGCCGATTCTTTTGAAAATATCGAGGAAGAATTCGGCGATCTTCTCTTCTCTTGTGTCAATGTCGCAAGATTTTTAAAAGTTAATCCTGAAGAAACATTAAAAAAAGCTACAGATAAATTTATAGACAGATTTTCAAAAGTTGAAGATATGGCCACATCAGAAGGAAAACAATTAGAAAATATGACTTTGGAAGAAATGGATATATTATGGGAAAAGGCTAAGCATTGAGCTTAGCCTTTTGATTTTGCATAAAAAAAATCACGGCAAGCTTATACTTACCGTGACGTGGTGCTCGAAACCGGAATCGAACCGGTACGGGAATCACTTCCCACGGGATTTTAAGTCCCGGGCGTCTGCCAGTTCCGCCACTCGAGCTCACTTGAATATAATAGCACGATTTTTCCTATTTGTCAATAGCTTTTTAGAATTATTTTACCAAAAATTTCGCAATCTTTATGGCGTTTTCCTGTTTTACCTTTAATTCCTCATCATTATCGTTATAGCATTCTCTTATCATTATGAACATGTCTGAAGAATCTATGCCGTTTTCCCGTAATATGCTACTGTTTTTAAGGGAGGCTCCATATACATTTTCGGTATCATTTGTTGTTGCCCATACTTTAACCGGCACGAACAATCCTTCCGTGCTTTCCATACTGATTACGTCATTCATCGTTTTTCCATCCATGATGTAGAGGTACTCTTCTTCATTGGCAAAATTTGCCATGAGCTTATTCATCATTGTAGAATAAAGCGATGGATCCCTGAGGTTTTCTTCTGTAAAATTAAGCTGCGAAAAACTAATGTTTACCTCATCATTTTCATCAATATCCATTCCTTCCATCTCACAGGCGTCAGTTATTTTGTTTGCATTTTCCTGTGTTATTACAGATGTTGAAACAAAGTTTATATTAGCATCAAATTTAACAGTTGTGGCAATCTCAACCATCGTAATCACAGCCAAAATAATTACCACTATACCAACCAGAATGTGATATTTATAATAATCCCATACATAAGAAAACCATTCTTTTGAAAAGATTTTTGGGAGTGTAAATTGTTCTGCCATATATTCACCTCAAAAAGTTTATAGTTGAATTATATTATTTTAAAATCTCAATGTCAAGCAACTATTGTTTTATTTACAATTTGTTGACTATTTTTCTGAAAAGTGATATTATATAAGATAGTGAGTTCGAGACCTTCCTCACTTAAAACAAAACTAAAGGAGAATTTAATATGAAAAAGAGTTCAAAGTTTATGGCACATTCTGCCATAATTGCAGCTTTGTATGTTGTTTTGACGTACATTGCAAGCATTTTAGGTTTATCATCCGGTGCTATTCAGGTACGATTTTCGGAAGCTTTAACAATTCTTCCCGTTTTCACATCTGCCGCTATTCCCGGATTATTTATCGGTTGCTTTATTTCAAATATTCTTTCAGGTTGTGTGATCTGGGATGTTATTTTCGGAAGTTTGGCAACATTAATCGGTGCTGTATTTACATTTTTTTTAAGAAATCACGAAAAATATGCTTTTATACCTCCGATACTTTCAAATACAATTATTGTTCCGTTTGTTTTAAAATATGCTTACGGCTTACCCGCAGGACTTGCTTATCTTGTTCTGACGGTAGGAATCGGCGAAATTTTATCCTGCGGAGTTTTAGGTTCTTTGTTGCTTTTGTATCTAAAAAAATACAAAAATGCAATAAAATGGTGATTTACAGGGAGTGATATTGTGCTTAGGACACTGTTTTCAGGCGGTTTTAGTATAGATACTGTTATTTACGCATTAATGACCATTGTGGTTGTTATCTTTTCATTAAGCGTACATGAGCTTTCACACGGCTTTGCTGCCTATAAGCTCGGTGACCCCACAGCAAAATTTGACGGAAGACTATCTTTAAACCCATTGTATCATTTAGATCCCTGGGGTACGTTATCTATGCTCTTTTTTGGTTTTGGCTGGGCAAAACCCGTTATGATAAATCCTAATTATTTTAAGAATTTAAAGAGAGATACGGCATTAGTTTCACTGGCAGGTCCTATTTCTAATTTTTTGTTAGCATTTTTAGGTATGTTCGGACTTTTATACCTCTATCCCCTTACAAGGAGCCTATATGTATTTGAATTCTTCTCAATATGGGTTATTGCAAACATCAGTTTGGGTGTGTTTAATCTCATTCCTATACCACCTCTGGATGGTTCAAAGATTTTTCTTTCATTGTTACCGAGAAAAATGTACTATGAGATCCTACGCTATGAGCAATTTGGTTTTATTATTTTAGTTATTGCACTATATTTAAATGTCTTAGACCCCGTTTTAGATTTCCTGATTAATAAAATATACGCATTACTATTCTATGCTGCAGGGGGTGGCTTACTCTAATGCAACAGTTAGAAATTGCACAAAAAATTCAAAACGAGGAAGAAGAAAGCCGCCACGCAGTCAAGCTTGACGTGTTTGAAGGCCCTTTAGAGCTTTTGCTCCATCTTCTAAAAAAGAATAAGGTTAGCATATACGATATTCCTATTGTCAGCATTACCGAGCAATATTTTGAATATATGAATACTTTAAAGGAATTTGACATTGAATATTCCAGCGAATTTGTAGTAATTGCTGCTGAGCTTTTATACATAAAGTCGAAAATGCTCCTTCCCAAGCGTGAAGAAGAAAATACCGAAGATCCCAGAGCCGATCTTGCGAAGCGTCTTGCAGATTATCAGCGTATGAAGGCAGTTTCAGAAATTTTAAAAGAAAAGGAATTTTCTGATTATTATAATTTCTACAAAGAGCCTGATGTTCTTCCCAAACGGGAGGCTGACTACTCTGACCAGAGTTTTGAAATAAACATATTGTTCGATGCGTTTTTATCAGTACTTGATAAAAACGAACGAAAGGCACCCCCACCAAAGAGTGCATTTGGCGGCGTTGTAGGAAGAGCAACCGTTTCTGTTAAATCAAGGGCAGATTATATACGTACAAGACTAAATTCAAAAAAGAAAGTAACATTTACATCACTTTTTGAAGATGACGACTCAAGGCCTTCCATCATCGCAACTTTTCTTGCTTTGTTGGAAATGATAAAACTCGAAATGATAAAAACAAGAATTTCGGGTAATGATATATTCCTAGAAAAACTTAAGGACGGTGAAATCATAGATGAATATTGATGCCGTAATTGAAAGTCTGTTGTTTGTTGCAGGCGACGGACTTGCTGTTTCTCATATCGCAGAAATTTTAGAAATTGATGAAGATGAAGTAAGAGTCAATGTGGACAAGCTCAAGGCTTTTTACAAGGAAAACAACCGAGGATTGGAGATTGTAGAATACGATGGTTTCATACAGTTAAAAACTCCTGAGGAACATTTTATATACGTTACAAAGCTTGCAGAATCAAAAAGAAAGCAACCTCTCTCCCCTGCGGCACTGGAGGCTCTCTCGATTGTTGCATATCATCAGCCTGTAACACGTAGCAGTGTGGAATTTATTCGTGGTGTAAATTCAGATGGCCCAATGTCAAGATTAGTAGAACGCGGTCTTATCGAAGAAAGCGGGAGATTAGATGCTCCAGGACGTCCGATTCTCTATTCGACTACCAAGGAGTTTTTGCGAAGTTTTGGGCTTAATTCTTTATCTGATTTACCCGACATTGACGATTTGGCAAAACAATTCCCTTACATAGCAACAGAAGTGGCTGATGGCGAGCAATTGGAAGTTGCAGAAATTGAAAATGAGGAACAGGAAGAAAACCAGTAAGTAGGTGATTATGTTGGCAGTTGTATTAATTATTATTTTTGCGTTAATACTGTTTTTGGGCACCTTTTTGGTCACCCCACTTCAGTTTGGTCTGGAAATTATTAAAACTGCTCATCACAGCAAAACCCTTTTGTATTTCAGAGTTTTCGGTATTCCTGTAAGATACCCTCTCAGAGCTACTGAAAAAAGCGAAAATAAAGATCAAAAAATCAAACAAAGAAAAGAAAGTCCCCTTTCGTTTGAAAATTTTAAGGAAAATGTTTCTGACTTTAAGGAAATGTATGAAGCTTCAAAAGCTGATTTAAAGGATATGCTATCATACGTCAGAGAACATTTATCTGTAGAATCTGTAGACTTTAAAATCAATTTCGGCTTTGATAATGCTGCCGCAACGGGTATTTCTACCGGTGCTATCTGGGGTATGGGTAGCTTTATTTTAAAGGTTTTAGATACATTAATTGGCATAAAAAAGATAAATATGCAGGTAAATCCTGACTTTAATAACAAGATTTTTGAAATTTATTCAAAAACTATCTTGATTATGCGACCATTTCATTTTATAATAATATTAAGAAAAATTGTAAAAACTTATATGTATATAAAAAATAAAATAAATAATATTAAAGGCGGTGCATAATATGGCAGAACATCCTATTAACGGTTTAATGGAAACAGCAATGCAAAGTATCAAAGATATGGTAGACGTAAATACCATCGTAGGTGAGCCTGTTGAATCAAAAGACGGCACAGTTATTATCCCTATTTCTAAGGTATCATTTGGTTTTGGTGCGGGTGGTTCAGACTTCGGTCAGAAAAATTTAGCCAACTCCGATGCAAATTTTGGTGGCGGTTCAGGCGGCGGTGCGACAATCGAGCCTGTTGCGTTTATGGTTGTAGGTCATGAGGAAATCAAGCTTATGCCCGTCGAAAAAAATACTTCACCTGCTCAGGACATCATTGACAGTGTCCCCTCAATTATTGATAAAGTAGTAAGAGTATTTAAGAAAAAGGACAAGCCTGCAGAAGACGCAACTGCTCCGGCAAGCGATGCATCAACAGTTGAAACAGTTTAATTAAACTATAAAAGCAGAAGGCATTTGCCTTCTGCTTTTAATTTTAGATATTCTCACACTGCACTTTAAACTCTGAATCTTCAGCGTACACTCGGATTTTGCAATGCTTTCTTGCTTCGCCTCTTATAACTAGTGATGCAATTTGGTTCTGAATATTTTTCTCTATCGCACGACGCAAGGGGCGAGCACCAAATTTAGGATCATATCCTTTTTCTAAAATCAAATCTTTTGCACTGTCTGCGACTTCAAGAATAATTTCTTTTCTGAACAGTTCCGTTGCAAGTTCTTTAATCATCAAATCAACAATACCAACCAGATTTTCACGCGTTAACGACTTAAATGTTATTACATCATCAACTCTGTTCAAAAACTCAGGTCTGAATATTTCTTTTAATGCAGCAGCAGTTCTTGAAGACGCTGTATCATCTTCGGTTTTATTAAACCCAAGATTTGCTGAACGAACCTGTGAACCTGCATTTGAAGTCATAATAATAACAGTATTTTCAAAATTCACAATACGTCCATGGCTGTCTGCCACTCTGCCATCATCTAATATCTGCAGAAGGATATTAAACACGTCAGTGTGTGCTTTTTCAATCTCGTCAAGAAGAATAATAGAATACGGTTTTCTTCTTACTTTTTCAGTAAGCTGACCTGCATCATCATATCCTACATATCCCGGAGGTGCACCAATCAGTTTTGAAACCGTGTGCTTTTCCATATATTCGGACATATCAATTCTTATCATTGCTTCTTCCGAATCAAACATTACACGAGCCAAGGTTTTGGCAAGTTCAGTTTTTCCCACACCTGTAGGACCTGCAAAAATAAATGAAACCGGACGGCGTGCACGTGTGAGTCTTGCACGATTGCGTCTGATTGCCTCTGACACTATTTCTACCGCATGGTCTTGTCCTAAAACGTGCTCCTTAATTCTCGATTCCAAATTAAGAAGCTTTTCGCTTTCTGTTTCAGTAAGGCTTTTAACCGGAATTTTTGTCCAATCCTCTATAACTTCTGCAATATTTTCAAGTGTAAGAGTTGTATCAATACCTGATTCATTAAGCTTATTGATTTCTTCAACAAGTGCACATTCTTTTGCTTTTAATTCAGCGGCTTTCTGATAGTCTTCTGTTGAATCGCTTGAAACTGCATTTTCTTTTTCCGTCTGAACCGCTTTTAACTTATCTGTAAGCTTTTTGAGTTCTACTAGTTTTTTGTTGTTAAGATTTGCCTTTGAACCAGCTTCATCAATGACATCTATTGCCTTATCAGGCAAAAAACGGTCTGTAATATATCTTTCTGCAAGGTATACTGCCTGCTCTATTACATCATCAGAGATTTTTACTCTGTGGTAACCCTCGTAATAATCCTTGATCCCCTTTAGGATTTCAACAGTATCCTCCATAGTCGGTTCATCTACCATTACAGGCTGAAAACGACGCTCTAAAGCTGAGTCTTTTTCTATATGCTTTCTATACTCATCTAACGTTGTAGCTCCCAAAACCTGAATATCACCACGTGCAAGTGCGGGCTTTAAAATGTTTGCAGCACTCATTGCACCCTCTGCATCTCCTGCTCCGACGATGTTGTGAATTTCATCAATTACAAGAATAATATTTCCAAGCTTTTTGGCTTCTTCTAATATTTTTTTGAGTCTTGACTCAAATTGTCCACGGAATTGTGTACCTGCAACGATCGCTGTAAAATCAAGAAGATAAACTTCTTTATCAAAAAGCTTAGCAGGAACGCGTTTTTCTACTATTCTGACAGCTAAACCCTCAGCAATTGCAGTTTTACCCACACCGGGTTCTCCAAGCAATACAGGGTTGTTTTTTGAGCGTCTGTTCAGTATCTGAATAACACGATTTATTTCGTTTTCTCTGCCTACGATTCTGTCTATCAATTTATCTTTCGCTTTAGCTGTAAGATTAGTGCCGAAACTATCAAGAATTCGTTTTTCAGATTTTTTATTCGGGCGTTTTGCAGTTTTTACGTTGCTGCCCCCCTCATTGGGTTCAAATTCATTATTCCCGCCAAAAATATTGCCAAAACCATTCATCATAGCAAGAGGCATATTTTCAGGATCATACTCTTCATCACTTCCAGGGTCATAATCCCCCAGAGAATTCATAAACTCACTCATGCCGTTGTTTATTTCGTCAAGTTGTTCCTCTGTCATACCCATATTCTTTAATATATTGTCAATGGGACCAATATTTAATTCCCTTGCACACTTTAAACAATAACCTTCATTTGTCTGATTATTAGTTTTGGGGTCTGTTCTGTTAATAAAAAGAACTGCAGGATTTTTCTTGCATCTCATACATAACATAAATACCATCTCCCTTGATTTTATTCAGGCTTTATTTTAGCACAGTTTTTACAAATTATAAAGTATTTTTTCAAATTGTTCACAACTTAGAAATAATTAGGCTTTTGTGAATACCTGCTTTCAATTGAGGTAATAATTATCTTATAAATTTATGGCAAAGGCAGGTACAAATGATGATAAACAAAGTTGAAATTTGCGGTGTTAATACCTCCGAACTCCCCGTTCTTTCCGAAAAAGAAAAAAACGAGCTTATGATAAAGATCAAACGCGGCGACGATGAGGCACGTCAAAAATTTATTGGCGGAAATCTTCGTCTTGTGTTAAGTGTAATACAACGTTTCGCCCATAGAGACGAAAACGCAGACGACTTGTTCCAGATTGGTTGTATAGGTTTAATTAAAGCCGTAGATAATTTCGATATGAGCCATAAGGTAAAATTTTCCACTTACGCCGTTCCTATGATAATTGGCGAACTCAGACGCTATCTAAGAGATAATACCCCTATTCGCGTGAGTCGTTCTTTGCGTGATATTGCATATAAAACTCTGCGTGCTAAAGAAGACTATATAAATCTTCATTCTAAAGAACCAACAGTTGAGGAACTGTCAAAAATTTTAGAAATCCCAAAAGAAGACATTGTCTTTTCACTGGAGGCAATTCAGGACCCTGTGTCATTGTTTGAACCCGCTTACAACGATGGAACAGATACTTTATATATTATGGACCAGGTCAAAGACAAAAAAAATACAGACGAATCATGGCTGGAAGAAATTGCTCTAAAAGAAGCCATGGCACGTCTGTCTGAACGTGAAAAGCATATTGTAAATCTACGTTTTTTCTCAGGCAGAACACAGATGGAAGTTGCTGAAGAAATTGGCATTTCTCAGGCACAGGTTTCACGCCTTGAAAAAAACGCACTGGAAAGAATGAAAAAATATATTTAATTATCTTCTAAAATGTTATTTGCACGCTTTAATAAGGTAGCAGCAGAAATGGGGGAAATATATACTCTGCTTTCGTTGTCAGATTCTGTTAAGATATACGATTTTGGTAAATCTTCCGAAACATTGACAACGAACCCCTCTTCTTCTGCAACATGCAAAAACTCACGGGTTATCTTGGATATACTGGTAAGCTCCAGATCAAAAATTGCTATTATATCTTTTTGTAAAACAACAGTATCTCCGCCTAAATGTACATACATTATTTTTTCTCCTCAAACCACCTTGCCATTATCTATATGAATCAGATTGGCACCATCGGTTATTCCTGTTTCATCTGCATCTGTACACGTGATTATAACTTGTTTGTTTTTGATCTTCCCTACAAGATAAGCACGTCTTTCTGAATCGAGTTCCGACATTATATCATCTAAAAGCAGTACAGGGTATTCTCCTGTATCTTCATAAACCATATCTGCCTGAGCAAGTTTTAGTGCAAGCACCGCACTTCTGTGCTGACCCTGTGAACCGTAGGTTTTTAGGTCTTTACCGTCAGTATAGATATCAAAATCATCTCTGTGAGGGCCATAAAGAGTGAAACCCTGTTCAATTTCTTTGTCAATGGAATTATTAAGCTTTTCATTGAAATCATCTTTTGTTTCAAAAGCTGTCTTATATCTTATATCAAACTCTTCTCCGCTTATTTCTCGATGAATCTCTTTTGAAAACTGATACAGTTTTTCCACAAAGTTTTTCCTGTATTCAATAATCGCCATTCCGTACTCAGCAAGTTTTTCATTCCATACAAAAAGCGTTTCTTTTGCCGAATTATCTGTGGTAAATCTCATTTTTTTTATAAGATTATTACGTTGCTCGAGCACCTTGTTGTAGCGTCTTAAAATATGGTAATATTTCGGCCTCATCTGGCTTAAGGCAATATCTAAAAATTTGCGACGTGCATTAGGAGAGCCTTTTGTCAGATTTAATTCATCAGGTGAGAACAAAATTACACAGAATTTTCCTATTAAATCCCCCATTTTGCTTATGGGTATTTCATTAATTTTAATTTGTTTCTTTCTGTCACGTCTTATTACTATTTCTATTTCATTCGTACGCAAAGAATCATCAAACTCTACACGAAGACGGGTGTAGGTTTCATCAAAATTAATGAGTTCTCTGTCCTGTTGGGTGCGAAATGACTTACCTATAGAAAACAAATACAGTGCTTCTAAGGCATTTGTTTTACCCTGAGCATTATTACCGTACAAGATATTTGTACCAGGCAAAAACTCAAACTCTTCACTTTTATAATTTCTAAAGCCGGAAAGCTCAAGTTTTTTTACAAACATCTTTCTACTCCACAACAATTTCCTCTGTTAATTCATTAGGTATTTCTACCAATACCCTATCTCCGGGATAAACTTTTTTGCCCCTCATAGTGCAAACTTCGCCGTTATATTTAACTAAACCATCAAGTATTATTTCTTTGGCAAAAACGCCATTTTCAACAATACCGGAAAATTTCAAAAGCTGGTCTAATTTTATATACTCGGTTGTTATTTTAATATTCATAAATTACTCCCTGTTTTCAAGGTTTTTAACCAGTTCTTCAACTATTTTTTGAGTATCCTGGTCAGTCTCCAAACTCTCCTTGATTTTATTAATACCACTGATTATTGTGGCATGTGTTCTCCCGCCCAATTCCTGTCCTATTTTAGGCAAACTCAAATTGGTAAACTCTCGTAAAAGATACATGGCAATTTGTCTTGCATAGGCAATTTCCAAAGTCTTTTTCTTGGAAAGAATTTCGTCAGATGTGATATTAAAATAATTTGCCACAATAGACAAAATATATTCTGTATTTACATGAGGGTCATCTGTTCTTTTTATGTATTCGTTGATTGCATCATCAGCAACCTCTTTGGTAAGAGGTTTTCCCATCAACACGTTATAAGCCATCAGACGCTTTAGGACACCCTCTAAATTTCTGATATTTGATTTTAAATGTTCGGCGATGTAAAAAATTATATCATCAGGAACGGCAAAGTTTTCTTCACTTGCTTTTTTCTTTAAAATCGCCACTCTTGTTTCCAAATCAGGACGTTTGATATCTGCAATAAGTCCCCATTCGTAGCGTGAACGCATACGTTCTTCAAGCTCTTTTAATTCCACAGGTGGCCTGTCCGATGTGATGATTATCTGTTTATGAGATTCGTACAATGCGTTGAAGGTATGGAAAAATTCAACCTGTGTCTGGTCTTTATTTGATATAAACTGAATATCATCAATTATTAAAACGTCACAGGTACGGTATTTGTTTCTGAATTCTACTGCCCCGCTGCCACTTATAATTGTGTTTATAAATTCTGTGGTAAAGTTTTCGCTGGTAACATATAGGACATTCGCTTCAGGTTTTCTTGATTTGATTTCATTTCCTATAGCATGGGCAAGGTGTGTTTTCCCCAAACCTGGTCCACCATATATAAATAAAGGATTAAATGCAGAACCCGGCTTTTCGCATACAGCTTTTGCTCCTGCGTGAGCATACTTATTCGACTCTCCTACAACAAATGAAGAAAATGTATATCTTGGGTTTAAAGTTGTTGCATCATCGTTTCTTGCGTGCTCAACCTCAACTGTAAGACAATCAGGTAATGGTTGGTCAAAATCAATTAAAACAACCTCATATACTTCATCTGCAACCGTATTTATTGCCTTTGTAATCTCTTCAAGATACATTGTGGATACAATTTCATAATGTAATTCTGTTGGCATCTTAAGATAAATTTTATTATCAGATATACCAACTGCACTTAATCTCTCAATCCAATGGTCGTAAGCAGTTTCACTGAGTTTCTCCTTTAAAATTTTCAAAGCCTCGTTCCAAATATATGCTAGTGTTGCTTTCATATTTTGTTACCTTCCTAATCGTTTTTTCTAATGAGAATTTCGGTTATATCAGAGAAAGTCTCCTGTCTTATGTCGTCTGCAGTAAAGAATGCCGTAGCACCACAGGTGCAGCACTCTAAAACTATACCATTTTCTAAAACATCCAGATCTATCAACACGGAGTCACATTCACACCTTAGTCCTCCGTCTTCGGATAGTTGCTGAATTTTATCTAAAGCTTTTAATATTGTAATCCCATTTTTTCCCGCATGCTCTAATCCACATGTTGTGAGAATTTCGTTAATATATTTGTTGTTTTCTTCTACTGCTCGTTTTACTTTTTCCTCATCACCAACAAATACAAGTCCCATCAAAAGTTCAGGACAAGAAAACTCCAAAAATTGCTGATGCAACAGTTCTCCTAAAGGAATTGCGTATTCGTGTTCTTTCTCACAAACCTGACAGCCGACAGTGATAGAATACGTTTTATCGTTTTTATATGAAATTTTAAGTGATGACTTACCGCAGTCGCAAGATACAGAAATACTTTGTCCGCCCGACAATTCAAACAGACTGAACTTGCCATAGGCAACATCCCCGCAACCGGGACAAATATATGCAACTGTCCTGTTAAAATCAATTATCATTTCATTTCCTCGCTTTTTAGTCGACTATTTTTTATAATACTACAATTTGCAAAAAAAGTCAATTAAAAACCTTGGTTACACAACAAAAAAACTCCCGAAAATTTCGGAAGTTTTTTGTTTATTTTTTTTGTTTTTTTATTTCTTCATACTTATGTTTAGTAGCTATTCCACCACGTATATGTCTGTCTGCCTTATTATCTAATAACACCTTATTTACATCCTCTGCCATTTTTTTATTAATATGCCACAATCGTTCTGCTACGTCTTTATGTACAGTAGACTTTGATATGTTAAATTTTTCTGCAGTATCTCTCACTGTAGATTTAGTTTCAATTATGTACTGTGCAAGACATATAGCCCGCTCTTCCATATAGTCTTTCATAAAACTGTTCCTCTCACAAACTTCATTTGATAAATTATATGCATTCAATCAGAGTTTATGAAAAGAAAAGCAACACCATTTCTACAAACAATAACAAACTTTAATAAATTCACTGAGATATAAAGTAGTGACGTTGTGTTTAATACAACGTCACTACTTTATATCTGCATCTCCTGTTGCAGGATTATCAATCAGTTTACCATCGTCTTCAAATCTTGAACCATGGCATGGACAATCCCATGTGTGTTCTGCTTTATTCCACTTTAGTGCACAACCCAAATGAGGACAACGTTTTGCCGTTGGCATTAATAAATTTTTTGTTGTCTCAAAACCATTTACCAGTAATTGAGGCTTTAAGATGCTACGACAAGGCAAAAACACCTCTTTTGTATCGTTACTTTTTCCCAAAATCATATCTGTTAAAATTTGTGCTGCAACCATAGATGACGTCATTCCCCATTTGTTAAATCCCGTAGCAACATAAAGATTAGGTGTTTTCTTCGAATAATGCCCGATATAAGGAATTCCGTCAAGACTTTCGCAATCCTGTGTCGCCCATTGATATTTTACTTGTGCATTTGGGTAATATTTTTTCTTAAAATTATCTATTTCCCCCCATGCACCACTCTGTTTCCCTGTTCTGTGTCCCCCACCTCCAATTAACAGCAAATCTTTATAACTACGAAAAGATAACCCCTTTTTGTCTTCATCTACGTACATTCCCTTTATTTGCTCTATCCCCTTAAATGCTGTGACATATGAACGATGCTGGTAAAGTTTTAAAAAATAACTGCCATGTTTATTGATGAACGGAAAATGTGTAGCAACAATTATTTGTTTGGCTTTTATCTTACCATTTTTTGATATTGCGGTATCTGACGTAATATCAAAAATAAAAGTATCTTCGTAAATTTTTAATTCTTTTACTATTTGCGAAATAAATTTCAAAGGATTAAACTGTGCCTGATTTTGAAATTTGATAGCTGCAGATATCTCGAAGGGCAATTCTGTTTTACTAACATATTGAGCCTCATAACCTAACGATTCTACTGTTTTTACTTCTTCCTCAATTTTCTTATAATTATCTAAAGAATACGTATAGGCATCCCTTGCCTCATAATCACAATCTATATTAAGGCACAATTTTTCGTAACTTTCCAACGCTTTGTTATTAGCGTCTAAATACATTTTTGCCTTTTCTTTACCATAGTCTTTTAAGATTTTATTGTATATCAATCCATGTTGCGATGTGATTTTTGCAGTTGTGTTTTTAGTGATACCTGAAGCTATTTTTTCTCCTTCAACCAAAACACAATCTACACCTGCGTCGTTCAACGTTTTCGCACACAAAATACCAGCCATACCGCCACCGATAACTAAAACATCGGTTTTTATTTCCCCTTGAAGTTTATCGAATTCAGGTAAAACCACACTATCATACCAAACAGATTTTTTCATACATACCTCCAATAATTTGATGGTATTAGTATGCACAAAAATAAGACATTACTTTCGTAATGTCTTATTTTTTAATGAATATGTGTATGTCCCATTAAATTGTGCAATATTCCACTCATCATAAGAACACCTAAAATTATCAATAAAATTCCACTTATGATGTTTATCAACCTATAATTTTTCTTTATAGTATCAAGCAACTTTGATAACTTATCTACAAGTACTGCACATACCATAAAAGGTATTCCCATTCCTAAAGAATAAACAATTAACAGCATTACTCCCTTGCAGGCAGTTCCCGCATGAGCTGCCATAGCAAGTGCCGTCCCTAAAAACGCCATAATACAGGGGATATGACTTATAGAAAACAACACTCCAAAAAGAAATGATGTAAATATACCTGTTACCTTTTGTTCAGCGTGAAAACTTTTGAAATGCGGAATTTTAATAACTCCCAGAAAACTTAATCCTAAAAGAATAATCACTGCACCACACACTATATGAAGTTGTGTTTCATATTCAGCAAAAAACGAGCCTAACGTACCCGCAAAAAGCCCCAACAATGCAAATACCGCCGTAAACCCCAACACAAAAAACAATGCTCTTGAATATATATTATACTTTTTATGTGCATTACCTGCAAAATAAGATACATACACAGGCAGCATAGGTATCATACACGGCGACACAAATGATATAATTCCTTGAAAAAACGTGATTATATAATCCAAAATGGCACCTCCATTATTTCTGCTTATAATTATAACACCTTTTTGTGTAAATTTCCACAATAACTTGAATTTTTTTCGCATATAGAGTAAACTATACCTTGAGGTGTTAACATGCTTATAGATTTTCATACACACATATTTCCTGACAAGATAGCAAAAAGTACGCTTGATGTTTTAAAAGCGGGGGTCCTAAAGCAAGAAAATGTACATTCAACTTCATATTTTGACGGAACCAAAAGTGGTCTTATGGCTGCAATGTCAAAAAACGGAGTTGATATTTCTGTAACCCTTCCTATAGCCACAAAGCCAACTCAGACTGAATCTATAAATTCATTTGCTAATAATGTAACAGATACAAAGATTATTTCCTTTGCGTCATTGCACCCTGCTAATGATAATATAGATAAAATCTTAGGGGATATAAAAAAAGCCGGCTTTTGCGGCATAAAACTACATCCAGAGTTTCAATCGTTTTATGTCGACAGCCCCGAATGTATCAAAATACTCAAAAAAGCTGAAAAGTTAGGGTTATACACCGTTTTTCACGCAGGCGCTGACATCGGTCTTCCTCCACCTGTCCATTCAACTCCAAAGCATTTTAAAAATGCATTGGAATATGTAAGCGGAAAATATATAATCGCCGCTCATTTGGGCGGATGGCGTATGTGGGATGATGTTGAAAAACATCTTGTAGGAACACAAATGTATTTTGATACAGCCTTTATTAAAGATTATATTTCTCCCGAACAAGCATTACATATCATAAAAAATCACGATAGCGAAAAAATTCTGTTTGGAAGCGACAATCCCTGGGAAAATCCCAAGGATACGCTTGATTTTTTAAATTCACTTGGACTCAGCCGTAATGAACTTGATAATATAACATATAAAAATGCATTAAAAATTTTGAATATTTGATGTTTATTTTTTTCTATTTGAAACATAATAATATTGAATATTATTAAAAGGAGTTTATACATGAAATCAAAATATTTAATAGGCTTTCTTGCATGCGGTGCTCTACTCGGAACAGTCGCTGTTGTTTCAGCAGATTATGGTGCAAAAAATCGTCGCAAGCTTTTAAAATGTAAAAATAACATGTTCAGAACAATGGGAACTGTTTTAGATACAATGCTTGAGCTCAAAAAATAAAAGACGGGATTTCCCGTCTTTTATTTTTATTTATTGAGAATATCTTTTGCCGAAAGCAGAGCTACAGTTGTCAGTACTGTGTCTACTACTAATGCTGAAGCAACATTCATAGCACCAAACAAGCCTAAAAGCGTAATTATTATTTTTGCAGCACATGCACAGTAGAAATGAATCTCAACCTTACCATTAGCAATTCGAGATATCTCTATTGCCTCTGCCAATGACTTAATCTTCCCTATTAGTGCAATTTTAGAGTATTCCAATCCATTTTCTTCTTTATTTATCAATGCAATACCTACATCCGCTTCGTTAATTGCCTGTTCACCACCTAATACATCACCGATGTATGCACATATTGCATCTTCTTCCTGTTTTAAGTTACTGATTGTTTCAACACGCACAAATGCATCCATGTTTTCAACATATTCATCTGCACCGGATAATTCAAAAGCTTCTTTGGCCGCATCGCCTGAGTCTTTTGTAAACATAACAACCTTTTCTACACCGGTTTTTCTGAGTTCGTCAATATAAGTTGCAATGCCGGTTGAAGGATTATCTGCATAATTCACAGCACCCATAATAACATTATCTAATGTGATATATAATCTGTAACCAGATATTTCAGAGACATCAACACCGCACTCTTTTACAAAATCTTCAGTACCACAGATGAATGACTTATTCATTA